>NZ_JBHRXY010000004.1:0-263379 GCF_042648745.1 Paracoccus angustae | reverse complement strand
ACCTAACCGCAAAGTGACCCAACGGCAACCGTGAACGGGCGGCTTCCGGCAAGCGCAGGGCGCGCGCTCAGCGGGTCTTCACCAGCCTCAGCAGCGTCATCATGCCCAGGGGCGGCAGGGTGCATTCCTCGGCAAGCGTCAGGCGTGCCTCGCCCAGAACCCTGGCCCGGTCGAAATCCGAATGCCAGCCCAGCAGATCCGCAAGCGGCGCTGCGACCCGTTCCGCCAGGGCCAGCGGCCCCGTTTTCCGGGCGAAGTGGTTGACGATGACCACGCTTCCTCCGGGGCGCACCACGCGAGCCATCTCGGACATGACGCGCTCGGGGTCGGGCACGACCGAAATCACGTGCATCGCCGCCACGTGGTCGAAACTCCCGTCCGGGAAGGCCAGCATCCGGGCATCCATCCGGTGCAGCGCGGCCACGTGGCGCAACCCTTCGGCATTCACCTTGGCGCGGGCCTTGTCCAGCATCTCGGCGCTGTAGTCGATGCCCGTGACGCTGACGCGCCGGTCGTAATGGCGCAGCGCAAGGCCGGTGCCCACGCCCACCTCCAGGACCGACCCGCCAAAGCCGCTCAGAAGCGCCGTGGCCCTGCGGCGGCCGACATTCGTCACCGCCCCAAAGGTGCGGTCGTAGACCGGCGCCCAGCGGGCATAGGATTTCTCGACTGCCTGAAGCTCCATTCATCCGTCCTTTCGTATGGAAGGCCGCCTGTGCCGTTTCCACGCCAGCACCAGCAGCAGCAGATAGCCGGCATCCAGAAGCACCAGCGTCAGCCAGGGATAGGTGAGCAGCGCCGCGCCCAGTCCCACAACCGCGAGAAGGATCAGGCGCGCCTGGTCGGGCCGTATGCGGACGGGCCGAAAGGCGGGCGTGGGCAGGCGGCCGACCATCAGCGCCGCAACCACGACCATCCAGAGCGCGCAGGCAGGCCCCGGAAGGACCGCCCCGGGCACGAGATTGGCGACGAAGATCGGCAAAAGCGCCAGCATCGCCCCGGCGGGCGACGGCACCCCCGTGAACGCCGCCTTGGGGGCGACCGGCGCGGGCGCATCGCGGCTGCTGACGTTGAAGCGGGCCAGCCGCAAAGCGCAGGCGGCGGCATAAAGCAGGGCCGCAATCCAGCCCAGGCCGCCCGCGCCTCCATAGGCCCAGAGGTGAAGCACGACCGCCGGCGCGACCCCGAAGTTGACGAAATCGCACAGCGAATCGAGTTCCGCGCCCATGGCGCTTTCGCTGCGGAGCTTGCGGGCCAGCCGCCCGTCGAGACCGTCGAGCACCCCCGCAACCAGGATAAGAGCCGCCGCCCGGTCGAAGTCCTCGGCCACGGAAAGGCGGATCGCCGTAAGACCTGCGCAGAGCGCCGCCAGGGTCAGCGCGTTCGGCAGAAGCTGCACCACGGACAATCGGGAACGAGGGTCCGGGCGCGCGATCATCTTCAGTCCACCAGGGCCGGACGCGCACGGCCCGCACGCCCAAGCTCGGCGATCACGGTTTCGCCCGCGACCATCGTTTGTCCCACGGCCACCAGCGGCTCCACCCCCGCGGGCAAGTAGACATCGAGCCGCGAGCCGAAGCGGATAAGGCCGAAACGCTCGCCTGTTCTCAGGCTTTGACCTTCCCGGGTCCAGCACAGGATACGCCGCGCCACCAGGCCCGCGATCTGCACAACCGCAAGCCGCCGCCCGTCGGCCAGCTCCAGGCACAGCCCGTTGCGTTCGTTATGCTCGCTGGCCTTGTCCAGCGAGGCATTGAAGAACCTGCCGGGGCGGTAGGCCACGGCCAGCACGCGGCCCGCGACGGGGGCACGGTTCACATGGCAATCGAACACCGACATGAAGACGCTGACCCGCGTCAGCGCCACCGGCTCCATCCCCAGTTCGGCGGGCGGCACGGCCGGCCCGATAAGCGAGACCACACCGTCCGCCGGGCTTACGACCAGTCCGTCGTCTTGCGGAACGGCGCGGCGCGGATCGCGGAAAAAGTAGTAGCACCAGACCGTCAGCCCCAGTCCGAGCCAGCCCAGGGGTTCCCAGACAAGGAAAAGAACAAGCGTGACAAGGCCGAAGACGCCAAGAAAGCGGTAACCTTCGGGATGCATCGGCTTGAGGAAGGTGCCCCACATCGTCATGCGTCTGTGTTCCTGTTTCCATTCCCGGTCCGGCGCCCATACCAGCGCAAGACAGCAGGGTCAAACAAAGACGACCTTTCATCTTCGTTTTGCGACGTTCCCGGTCAAGACGTTCCTGGTCAAGCGGAAGCAAAGGGTTGGGCCGGTCCTGCCATGCGTGCAGGGCTGCCGCGCGGCGGCGCCCGGGCGGCCATCGGCCGCGCGAACGGCTGGCCGGGCGCCGTTCCGCCTTTGGCGGGGGCCGGGCAATCGGCGGCGCTGTTGCTGCGCCCGGCCATGCGGCGCTTGGGGCGGGCTGGCGAACCGGGCGGACCAGCCTTGCCGGACCTTCACGAATGGCAACGCCAGCGCGACGGTCACGCAGCACCCGTTCGTGCGGCATGACTCCGTCCGCCGGAAAACGCTTTTCTAGGGATTTCCGCAATCACGATGCGCGCGCGCCCTTGGGAAAGGCGGCTTTCGGGGCGGATCGCCTGCGACATTCCAAAGGCGCAGGATCCCGACCGGCCAGGGTTTGCCGAAGCCGAACAGCCGCGTTCCGGTGCGCGTCTTCGGCAGCAAGCCCATGTCGCACCCCTGGGGATGGTCCGGCCCGGCGCGGCTTCGCGCCGGTCGGTGATCGGCGGAAAGCGTCGCGGCCATGCGGTGCGGAACCTCGGGGTCACCGATGCGTCCGTCCTGCGGGATCGGCAGCCGTCAACCCGGCCTTGCCTGTCGCGGCAAACGCCCTGAACCCGGCCGCCGCCCGGGCGGAGCGCCCCGCCCGCGGCCTTCGCCCAGGAACCGGCGCGGGGCTGCGTTGTTGTTTCGAAGCACCGCGAAGATGGGACTGCCCTCGATGACCACACCTCCCGACGCCGACACGATTGACAAGCTTGTTTCCTTGTCAATGCTTTACCAGGCACGGCGCCATGCCGAGAATTACGGCGGCCGGGGCCGGATGTGGCAAAATCCCTATGCGGAATCCCGGCCCCGTGCCGCCTCGGCGATCGCGCCGGTCTGGTTCACGGCTTATCCGCCGTCGGTGATCACCCGCCCCGGGCAGTCGGTTCTCGGGGCGCTTGGCGATCCCCGGCTGTGGTCGGCGCTGGCCTCGATGGGGATCCGGGCGATCCATACCGGCCCCACCAAGCAGGCCGGCGGCTACAAGGACGGGAAATACACGCCGACCATCGACGGGAACTTCGACCGGACCGGCTTCGGCACGGATCCCGTTTTCGGCACGACCGAGGAGTTCCAGGCGATCAGCCGCATGGCTGCCGCCCACAACGCCGTCGTGATCGACGACGTGATCCCCGCCCATACCGGCAAGGGCCCCGACTTCCGCTTGGCCGAGATGAACCATTCGCTTTATCCCGGCCTTTACCACATGGTGGAAGTGCCCGAAGAGGAATGGGCGGTGCTTCCCGAAATCCCCGAAGGCCGGGATGCCGTCAACCTGTCGCCGGCCGTTGTGGACCATCTCAGGGACCGGGGGCTGATCGTCGGGCAGTTGCAGCGCGTCATCTTCTTCGAGCCGGGCGTGAAGGAAACCGACTGGAGCGCGACCGGCCCGATCACCGGCGTGGACGGCAAGGTCCGCCGTTGGGTGTATCTTCACTATTTCAAGGAAGGCCAGCCCAGCCTGAACTGGCTCGATCCCTCGTTCGCGGCGCAGCAGATGATCATTGGCGACGCCCTTCATTCCATCGACCAGATGGGCGCGCGCGGCCTGCGGCTGGACGCGAACGGCTTTCTGGGCGTCGAACGCCGCGGCGACGGTCCCGCATGGTCCGAAAGCCATCCCCTTTCCGTCACCGGAAACGCCCTGCTTGGCGGCATGATCAGGAAAGCCGGCGGCTTCTCGTTCCAGGAACTGAATCTCACGGTGGACGACATCGCCGCCATGTCGAAGGGCGGGGCGGATCTGTCCTACGACTTCATCACCCGCCCCGCCTATCACCACGCCCTTCTGACCGGCGACACGGAATTCCTGCGCATGATGCTGCGGATGGTGCATGATTTCGGCATCGACCCGGCGTCCCTGATCCATGCCTTGCAGAACCACGACGAGCTGACCACCGAACTGGTCCATTTCTGGACCCTGCACGCGGACGACATCTTCACCTTCGCGGGCAAGACGTGGCAAGGTCGCACGCTGCGCATGCATCTGCGCGACGAGATCCGGGAACGGCTCACCGGCACCAACGCCCCCTACAACCTTCCTTTCGTGACCAACGGGATCGCCTGCACGACGGCAAGCGTCATAACCGCCGCGCTTGGCATTTCCGATCTGGACGAGATCACCGACGAGGACATCGGACTTATCCAGAAGATCCATCTGCTGCTTGTCATGTACAACGCCTTTCAGCCCGGGGTGTTTGCCTTGTCCGGCTGGGATCTGGTCGGCGCGCTGCCCTTGAAGCCGGTCGAGGTGCAGAGCCTCATGGAGGATGGCGACACCCGCTGGATCGAGCGCGGCGCCTACGACCTGACGGGACAGGCTGCGGATCAGGACTTTTCGTCGGACGGCATTCCGCGGGCCCGCGCGCTTTACGGCTCGATCTGCGAGCAGCTGGAAAATCCCGACTCCTTCGCGTCCAGGCTGAAGCATCTTCTGGCGGTCCGGGAATCCTACGGCATCGCCGCAAGCCATCAATCCCAGATCCCCGACGTTTCCGCGGCCGGTCTTCTGGTGATGGTTCATGTCCTGCCCAATGGCCGGGGCACCCAGGTGACGGCCCTGAACTTCAGCGCCCAGGCCATCGAGGAGGTGATCCACCTGACCGAGGTTCCGCCGGGTCCGGTCGTGGACATGATCGCGGAAACGATCGTCGGCGACCTGCACGAGGACGGGGCGCTCACGGTCAGGCTCGAACCCTACGAGGGGCTTTCGCTGCGGATCGTCAGCATCTCGCCTTCGCTGTGAAGGCGAATGATCGCCAGGGCAGAGGAATTCGGCGGCATCGCGAAAGACGCGCCGACGCCGACGCTGGCGTCGGCTGATCGGGTCTTCTTCGTCATTGGTCCCCGCCTGCGGCACCGGGCGCTGGCCCGTCCGCAGGTTCTGCGCGCCCATGGCCCACGAGCGGCGCCTTGATGGGAAAAGACCGCCGCACCACCCCTAGCGCAGCACGCGCCGCAGGCCGTCCTGCACCTTCAGCAGGGGCTCCAGATAAAGCCCCGCTAGATCCCTTGCATCGGCCTGAACCGCCGCCACGCCGGTGTTCAGCGCCGCAACGACGCGGCCATGCACGGAAAACAGCGGCACGGCGATGGAGCGGAGGCCAAGCTCGACCTCCTGGTCGATGACGGCGTATCCGTCGCGGCGGGCGGCGTCCACGCGGGCCATGATCTCGGCGGGGTCGGTCAGGCTGTGCGGCGTCCGGGGCGACAGGTTGGACGCCTCCACGACGGCGCGGGCCTCGGCGGGGGGCAGGGCCGCCAGCAGCACCCGGCCCATGGAGGTGCAATGCGCGGGCAGGCGCGATCCCGGCATCAGCCCGATGGACATGACCCGCCGCTGCGCCGCGCGGGCCAGATAAACGATGTCCGTCCCGTCCAGGATCGACACGGACGTGGACTGTCCGATCCGGTCCGACAGCTGGTCCAGCCAGGGCTGCACCATCTGCGCCAGCGGCATCGCGGCCAGCGCCCCCATGCCGAGTCGCAGCACGCGGGCGGTCAGCGTGAAGAACTTGCCGTCGTAATCCGCATACCCCCCCTCGTGCAGCGTCAGCAGGCAGCGCCGCGCGGTGGCGCGGTCCAGGCCCGTCGCCTCGGCCACCTCGGAAATCGACATGCGGGGATGTTCGGCCCGGAATGCCTCGATCACGCGCAAGCCCTTGGCCAGCGAGCCGATGATGTCCGTCCTGTTCGCCATGCGCACCATTGGGCGCGCAATGCGAACAAATGTCAAGATCCGCACGAAAAGTCTGGCCGCCGCCCGCATCCGGGCCTAGGCGGCGGCGAAACGCGAGGGAGGTTTCATGGACAAGCGCATCGCGACCCTGGCCGAGGCCGTGGCGGGCATTCCCGACGGCGCCGCGGTGATGATCGGCGGCTTTGGCGGCTCGGGCGCGCCGATCGAGCTGATCCACGCCCTGATCGACCGCTTTCTGGCAACCGGCAGCCCGAAGGATCTGACGGTCATCAACAACAACGCGGGCAACGGCCATGTCGGCATCGCCGCGATGATCGAACAGGGCATGGTCGCGAAGATGGTCTGTTCCTTCCCCCGGTCCGCCGATCCGCGCGTCTTTACGGAAAAGTACCTTGCCGGAGAGATCGCCCTGGAATTGGTTCCGCAGGGCACGCTGGCCGAACGCATCCGCGCGGGCGGGGCGGGGATCCCGGCCTTCTACACGCCGACCGGCTTCGGCACGGATCTGGCGAAGGGCAAGCCGGTGGCCGAGTTCGACGGGCGCAGCTACGTGCAGGAACGCTGGCTCAAGGCCGATGTCGCGCTGATCAAGGCCCAGACCGGCGACCATCTGGGCAACCTCACCTATCGCATGGCCGCCCGCAACTTCGCGCCGCTCATGGCCATGGCGGCGGCGCGGACCGTCGCGCAGGTCGGCCATGTGGTCGAACCCGGCGGCATCGACCCGGAAGCCGTCGTCACCCCCGGCATCTTCGTCGATGCCATCGTCGCAGTCCCGAACCCCGCGCAAGAGGAAGACCTGAACCGCGCGGGCGCATCCTACCCCGAGGTGACGGCATGACCGCCAAGCTTTCCAACGCCCAGATCGCCTGGCGCGCCGCCCAGGACATCGGTGACGGTGCCTATGTGAACCTGGGCATCGGCTTCCCCGAGATGGTCGCCCGTTTCCAGCCCCCGGGACGGCAGGCGATCTTCCACACCGAAAACGGCATCCTCGGCTTCGGCGAGGCGCCCGCGCCCGGCGAGGAAGACTGGGACCTGATCAATGCCGGCAAGAAGGCGGTGACGATCAAGCCCGGCACCGCCTTTTTCCACCACGCCGACAGTTTCGCGATGGTGCGGGGCGGGCATCTGGACGTGGCGATCCTGGGGGCCTATCAGGTCGCGCGGAACGGCGATCTGGCGAACTGGTCCACCGGGCCGAAGGGCGTGCCCGCCGTGGGCGGGGCGATGGATCTGGTCCACGGGGCGAAACGCGTGGCCGTGATCACCGATCACGTCACCAAGGACGGCAAGCCGAAGCTGGTGGAGGCCTGCACCCTGCCGCTGACGGGGGTGGCCTGCGTGACGCGCGTTTACACCTCGCTGGCGGTGGTGGACATCGTGGACGGCCGCTTCGTGCTGCGCGAGAAGCTAGCCGCCGTCAGCCTGGACGAACTGCAATCCCTGACCGGCGCGGCGCTCCATCTGGACGGCGACGTGGCCGACCTGACCTGCCCCGAGGTATGAGATGCCTGACGCTTTCATCTGTGACTATATCCGCACGCCCATCGGCCGCTTTGGCGGAGCCCTGTCCATGGTCCGCGCCGACGATCTGGGCGCCATTCCCCTGCGGGCGCTGATGGCGCGCAACGGCGGCGTGGACTGGGCGGCCGTCGATGACGTGATCTTCGGCTGCGCCAACCAGGCGGGCGAGGACAACCGCAACGTGGCGCGCATGTCGTCGCTGCTGGCGGGCCTGCCGGTCGAGGTCGCGGGCACCACCATCAACCGTCTCTGCGGGTCGGGCATGGACGCGGTGATCCAGGCTGCCCGCGCTATCAAGGCGGGCGAGGCCGAGCTGATGATCGCGGGCGGGGTCGAGTCGATGTCGCGCGCGCCCTTTGTGATGCCCAAGGCGGAAACCGCCTTTTCGCGCAGCAACGCCGTTTACGACACCACCATTGGCTGGCGCTTCGTCAATCCGCTGATGGAGGCGCAATACGGCGTCGACAGCATGCCCGAGACCGCCGAAAATGTCGCGGAAGATTTTTCCATCAGCCGCGCCGACCAGGACGCCTTTGCCCTGCGGTCCCAGCAAAAGGCCGCCGCGGCCCAGGCCAGCGGGCGGCTGGCGCAAGAGATCGCCCCAGTTGCCGTTCCGCAGCGGAAGGGCGATCCGAAGCTGGTGGACCGCGACGAACACCCGCGCGAGACCACGCTTGAAGCCTTGGCGGGTCTGAAGGCGCCCTTCCGCAGGGGCGGCACGGTCACGGCGGGCAATGCCTCGGGCGTGAACGACGGGGCTGCGGCGCTGATCCTGGCATCCGAAGCGGCGGCGAGGCGGCACGGGCTGACCCCTATCGCCCGCGTGCTGGGCGGGGCGGTGGCGGGCGTGGCGCCGCGCATCATGGGTTTCGGTCCGGCGCCCGCCTCGAAAAAGCTGATGGCGCGGCTTGGGCTGTCGCCCGCCGACTTCGACGTGATCGAACTGAACGAGGCCTTTGCCAGCCAGGGCCTTGCCACGCTGCGCGACCTGGGGATCGCCGACGACGACCCGCGCGTGAATCCCAACGGCGGGGCCATCGCGCTTGGCCATCCCCTGGGCATGTCGGGCGCGCGCATCACCGGCACGGCGGCGCTGGAACTGGTGCGCACCGGCGGCAAGCGGTCGCTGTCGGCCATGTGCATCGGTGTCGGACAGGGCATCGCTGTGGCGCTGGAAAGGGTGTGACAGGGGCCTTGCGCCCCGTTCCGCCAATGTCCCGAGAACTTCGGCCAGATCGGCAGGCCCCCGTTCTTGACGAGACGGGGACGGAAGCGTGGCGGATCAGCCCGCGCCTGGCGGCAGGTCGGCCGCCGCGCGTCCCGGCAAGCCGTCCAGGCCCGCAAAGAGCCGCCGCCCCGTCGCAGCCATAAGGCCGCTGCAAAACTGCCCTCGCCCTTGGCGGTCCGGCGGCGGGCCGGAGTTTCGGTGCGACGATCGCGTCTGGAAGTGCCGTCCGACGCGCTGTTCAGGGCGGAAAGGATGCATCCCCCATCGACCGAACGGCGGGGCGGCTTTCGCCAGAAAAGGCCGGTTCTGAACGGCCAACGGCGCGCCCGATCACCCTCCCCCTTTTTTTCCGGAAACCGCGGATGGTGCGGCAGCGGCGGCCCGGGACGGGCGGGCCGCCGCTGCGGCTGAACGGAACGCGGCGCCGGGTCCAGGCCGATGACTTGGCGATGCGGCCGCGGTCCCGAAAGACGGATTTCGGCCTCGTGAACCCTTCCGGGAATGCTCCCTTTCGCCAAGTGCGCGATTTGTTCCCGACCCGAACACCTCCCGCCCGAAGGATCCGTTGCCGATGTTCCGCTTTCTGCATTCCTCCGACCTGCACCTGGGCAAGGCCTTCGGCACCTATCCCGAGGGGATCCGCAACCGCCTGCGCGAGGCGCGCCACGGCGCCATCGTCCGCTTGGCGCAGGCGGCGCGGGACGGGGGCGCGGCCACCGTCCTGCTGGCGGGCGACACCTTCGACGCCGAAACCCCCGCCCCCGACACCCTGCGCCATGCCCTGCGCGCCATGGCCACCGAGGCCGACATCACCTGGATCATGCTGCCCGGCAACCACGACAGCCTGGCCGCCACGGAACTGTGGCGGCGCATCGCCCAGGACGGTCCGGCCAACCTGCGCGCGATCACCAGCCCCGACCCGGTGGAACTGGCTTCGGGCGTGATGATCCTGCCGGCCCCCTGCACGCAGCGCCGCCCGGGCCGCGACCTGACCGAGGCGATGGCCGCCCCTACCCCCGAGGGCTGCCTGCGCATCGGCCTGGGCCATGGCGCCATCGCCGACTTCTCGGGCGAGGACGGCGTGGCGGGCATCATCGCCCCCGACCGGGCGCAAAGGTGCGGCCTGGACTACCTGGCGCTTGGCGACTGGCACGGCCGGATGCAGGTGAACGACGCCACCTGGTATTCCGGCACGCCCGAGGCCGACGGCTTCAAGCACGCCGCGCCGTGCGGCGCGCTGCTGGTGACGCTGGACGGCGCGGCCCGGGTCCGCCCGGTGGAAACCGGCAGCCTGGGCTGGCGGGCCGTGACGCTGGACCTGCTGCCCGGCGACGATCCGGTGGCGCGGCTGGACGCCGTCCTTCCCTTGCCCACCGGGCGCCGCGACCTGCTGCTGCGCCTTGTCGCCCAGGGCCGCCTGACGCTGGCCTGCCGCGCGGCCCTTGAGGCCGCGCTTGATGCCTCGGGCCCGGATTTCGGCTGGTTCCACGCCGACCTGTCCGGCCTTGCGACCGAGGCGCGGCCGGACGACCTGGACGGGATCGACCGCGCGGGCGCCCTGCGTCAAGCGGCCGAAACGCTGCTGGCCGAGGCGCGGGATCCGGCGCGCCCGCTGGCCGAACGCGACATCGCGGTCTTGGCCCTGGCCCGGCTTTACGCCTTTGCGCAGGAGGTGCAGGCATGAGGATCCGCGCGGTCGAACTGACCAACATCCGCCGCTTCGCCGGCCAGACCGCCCGGATCGGGGGGATCGGCGACGGCATCACCGTGTTGAGCGAACCCAACGAATTCGGCAAATCCACCTTCTTTGACGCCCTTCACGCGCTGTTCTTCGAACGCCACCGCGCCACCCGCGCGGCGGTCAAGGCGCTGCAACCCCATGCCGGCGGCGCCCCCGAGGCTGCGGTCGAGATCGACCTGCCGCAGGGCCGGTTCCGCATCGAGAAACGCTGGCTGTCCCGCCCGGCGGCGCGCGTCCGCCAGGACGGCCGCATCCTTGCCCAGGACGACGAGGCCGAGGCCTGGATCGACCGGCTGGCGGGCCAGGGGCTTTCCGGGCCGTCGGGCCTCTTGTGGGTGCGCCAGGGCCTTCTGGGGCTGGAACCGGAGGGCGGTTCGGCCGGCGAGCGCGCCGAGCGCGACCGGGCGCTGTCGGCGCGGCGCGGCCTGCTGTCCTCGGTCGCGGGCGAGATCGGGATGATAACGGGCGGGCGCCGTCTGGACGCGGTGGCGGCTCGGGTGGAGGAGGCGCTGGCCCGCCTCGCCACCGCGACGGGGCGGCCACGGGCGGGCGGCGAATGGGCGCGCGCCGAGGCCGAGGCGGAGGCCCTGCGCCTTCAGGCCGCGGACCTGGCCGCCAAGGCCGCGCGCCTGTCGGGGGAACTGGCGCGCCGGACCGAGGCGCAGCGGCAGATGCGCGACCTGGACGATCCCCAGGCGGATCAGCGCCGCAAGGAAGCCCTGGCCGCCGCGCAAAAGGCCCAGGCCGAGGCCGAGGCCCATCTGGGCGCGCTGGAGGACGCGCGCCGCGCCCTGGCGCTGGCCGCGGCGACCGCGGACAACGGCCGGGCGGCGATCGACCGCCTGGAGGCCCTGTCCGGGCGCGTGGCGCGCGCGCAACGCGATCTTGCCGCCGCGCGCGGCGAGGCGGCGCGTCACGAGAACCGCGCCGATGCGCTGGCGGCCACGGACCGCGACGCCGCCCTGGCCCTTGCGCAGGCCCGGGACCGCGTGCGGGGCCTGGGCGACCGGCTGGGCGCCGCGCAGCGGGCGCGACTGGCGCAAGCCGCGCGGGACCGGGCCGAACAGTTGGGCCGCAGCCTGGCCGAGGCCGAGCGGCTGCGCGCCGCGCTCGAGGCCGACCGCGCTCGGCGCGGGCTGCTGGCGGTGACGCCGCAGGCCTTGGCGGCCGCGGAACAGGCCCGCGACGACCATGACCGGCTTGCCGCCCGGCTGGACGCGCAGTCCGTCACCCTCAGTCTTTCCTATTCCGGCGCGGCCCGGCTGCGCGAAGGCGGGTCCGAGCTGCCCGAAGGTCCGCATCGCCTGACAACGGCGCGGGTCTTCGATCTGCCGGGCATCGGCACCCTGCGGATCGACCCCGGGCTCCAGACCGGCGGCGACGAGACACGCCTGGCCCGGGCCGCCGCATCCGCCGAAGCGGGCGACCCCTCCGCCATCGACGCCCGCCTGCACGCCCTGCGCGAGGAGCAGGCCGGCCGGCTGGCCCGCCTGGCCGAGGCCGGCGCCCGTTGCGCCGGGCTGGAACAGGCGGCCCCCGACGGGGACATGACCCGCGCCGCCCTGTCGCGCGCGCAGTCGGTGATGACGCAGGCCCAGGCCCTGCGCGACCGCCTGCGCGAGGATCTGGCGATGCTGAACGGCTCGATCACCACACTGGCCGAGCAAGGGATCGAGGAGCAGCTGGACGAAACCCGCGGCCGCCTGGCCGAGGCCGAGGCGCGCGCCGCGCGCTACGCGGCCGAGGCGGCGGCGCTGACCCGGCTGCGCCTGGCCCTGGACGAAGCCCGGCGCAAGGCCCGCGAAACCTATCTGGGGCCGGTGGTGCGCGAGCTTCAGCCGCTTTTGTCGGTTCTCCATCCCGGCGCCACGCTGGAGATCGACGACGCCACCCTGCTGCCCGCCGCCCTGACCCGCGGCGGCCAGGCCGAGGCGCTGGAGATCCTGTCGGGCGGCACGCGCGAGCAGGTGGCGATCCTGACGCGGCTGGCCTTTGCGCGCCTGTTCGCGCATGCCGGGACAAGCGTGCCGGTGATCCTGGACGACGCCCTGGTCCACAGCGACGACGACCGGATCGAGGCGATGTTCACCGCCCTGCACCGCGTGGCGCAGGACCAGCAGATCCTGGTCCTGACCTGCCGCCAGCGCGCCTTTGCGGCCCTTGGCGGGGAAAAGGCGCAGGTCGTGGTCGCGCCCGTATAGGCGGCGGCCCCGGACCGGACGCGTTGCGCCTTTCAGGCCGCGCCCATCGGCAGCCGCGCTGGCGCCGTGATGACGCGATGCATGCTTTTGTCCGCGCGGCGCTTTTCGACGAAAGCTCTTTCCGGCAGCCTGTCGGGGCGCCGCGCCGCTTTCCGGCGCGTGATGCCCGGGTGGCCGGCCCCCCTGGCGGCGCTGCCGCAAGCCGTCAGGCTCGCCCGCCTTCCGCGCAGATGTCGCGCCACAGTTGCCGCACCAGATCCTTCATCAGCAGGGCCTCGGCCCAGCGGTCGCTTTGATCGTTGCCGTCCGGGCCGGTGATGGCATAGGGCTTCGGCCCCAATTCGCAGGTGAAGACCAGATCCGCATCGGGGGCCGCACGGGACCGCCAGTCGCGGAAACCGTGGTCCCACCAGCCCAGGAATAGGTCCAGCCAGGGTCGATGGTGGGGAAACGAGATTTCCACCTGCACCTGCTCGCGCGAGGCGACACGGCCGTGGAAGGCCCAGGCGTTGTTCAGGATGCGATGGATCATGGCGTGGTTTTCGGCATCGACCGGCCAGCCGAACTCGCGCCCGACCAGATAATGCGACAGGTCCGCCAGCAGCGGCAGGTCGGGTCGGCGGTCCAGCAGGTCCAGCGTGAAGTGGAGGTCGGTGGTCATGCGGTCGCGATGCGTCTCGACCAGGACGGGGATGCCAGCCTTGTCCGCATGCTCCATCCAGCCATCCAGCAGCGGCAGGCAGTCCGCGACCCGGCGCGGGCGGATGTCGGGCTGGAGGTTCAGATGCGCGACCGGGTGGTCGGCGGCAAGCGCCAGCGGCAGGGCCAGATCCCCGACGCTGCGGGGAAAACAGACGCCCTCGACGCGCAGGCCCGTTCCGGCGATGGCCCGGGTCAACCGTTCGACATCGGCGCGGCTGGTGTAATGCGCGCTGATGCCGTCGAAACCGGCCCCGGCGATCAGGGCGATGTTTTCGTCCAGGCTGCGTTCCCGCCCGTCGGTGTGGCGCCGCTCCATGGCCCACAGGGACTGGAACACCAGCAGCCTCTGCATCACGCCGCCCGGAGCGTCTTCAGCAAAGACTTGAGGTTCACGCCCGGATCGGCAAGCGCGTCGGGGTCCGGGCAGGCCTTGGCCGTGATCAGCATCTCGGCCAGCTTGATGTCGCGGGCGACGGCGTTGCCCGTGCCAAGGCCAGCGGCGGCGACAAGGCGTCCCTCGTCCAGATGGAAGCCGACCTCGCCGCCGTTTGGCAGCGGCCGGGTGACAAGGGGCAGATGCGCGGCGGGATGGCCCGCCACTTGCAGCCCCAGGTCATACTGATCGCTCCAGAACCAGGAAGTCGCGGCAAAGGGCGCCGGAGGGTTGATCATGTTGCGCGCCGCCGCGTCCGCCTGCGCGCGCGCGCTGCGCCAGCTTTCCTGCCGCAGGTGCCTGCCGGGCGCGATCCCGACGGCGGCGCAGTCGCCCGCCGCCAGGATGTCCGGGTCGCCGGTGCGCAGGCAGGCGTCGGTCAGGATGCCGTTGCCGGTGGCCAGGCCCGCCGCTTCCGCCAGCCCCGTCCGGGGCACGACGCCGATGGCGGCCACCACCAGATCGGCGGGGATCGGGCGGCCGTCGGCCAGTTCGACGGCTTTGGGCGTGATCGCGGACACGCCCGCGTCCAGGTGAACGCGGACGCCCTCGGCCCGGTGCCGCGCCAGCAACCTGTCGGCCAGGCGGGGGGGCACGGCGCGGGCCATGACGGTTGGCCCGGCCTCGATCACGTCGACCGACGCGCCCCGCCCGCGCAGGACGGCGGCCAGTTCCATGCCGATCAGCCCCGCGCCGACGATGGCGACGCGGGCGCCCGAGGCGGCGGCGGCAAAGACCCGCACCGCGTCCAGGTGGGTGCGGAAATCATGCGCAAGCCCGGCCCCCGGGCAGGCCAGCCGTCGCGGTTCCGCCCCGGTTGCCAGCAGCAGCCGGGCATAGGGCAGCGCCCGGCCGTCCGACAGCGCGACGGTTCTGGCCGCCCGGTCGATGGCCGTCGCCGACAGGCCGGGGCGATAGTCGATCCCGGCCCCGTCCAGTTGCGCCCCGTCGCAGATCGCCTTGCGCCGCGCCCCCGAGCCTTCGGGCTTGGACAGGGGCGGGCGTTCGTAGGGCAGCCCGTTCTCGGCCCCGACCAGCGTGACCGGACCGGTCCAGCCCTGTTCCCGCAGGGCGAAGGCGGCCCGTGTTCCGCATTCGCCCGCGCCGATGATGACCATGCCGCCCATGCCCCGTTTCCTCAGTTCCGCTGGGCGTAGGAGGCCATGTTCTCAGGCGTGACCAGTTCGAACGGAACCATGACCTGCTGTTCGACCTGTTCGCCGCGCGCCAGGGCCACCGCCGCGTCGATGGCGCTGCCCGCCTGGCCGGTGGCGTTCTGGAACACGGTCACGTCCAGATCGCCCGCCCCCATCGCGGCAAGCCCGTCCTGGGTCGCGTCGATGCCGACCACCACCACGTCGTCCATGTCCGCGCCCGCCGATTTCAACGCCTGGATGGCGCCGATGGCCATTTCGTCGTTGTTGGCGAAGATCGCGTCGATGGGCTGGCCCGCCGTGATCCAGTTGGTCGTCAGGTCCAGCGCCATGTTGCGCGCCCAGCCTGCGGGCTGTTCATCGACCACGCTGGCCCCGCTGCAATCGCCTGCGGCAAGCGCCTCCTTGACGGCGGCGGTGCGGGCGCGGGCGGCGTCGTGGACCAGATCGCCCATCAGGATATAGACCTGCGCGTCCCCCGCCTTGCCGGCGGCCGACAGCAGCTTGCAGGCCGCCTCGCCACCCAGCCGGCCCGAATCCGTTTCGCGCGATCCGACATAGGCCTGGCTGTCCGGCAGCTGGGCCAGGTTCGCGGGCTCCAGGTTCAGATAGACCAGCGGGATGCCCGCGCCTTCGGCGGCCGCCGTGATCGCGGGCGCCGAGGACGTGTCGGCCAGCGTCAGCACGATGGCGTCCACGCCGGTGGCGATGAAGTTGTTGACCTGGTTCAGCTGCCTGGCCACGTCGCCCTGGGCATCCTCGACCTGCAAGGTGACGCCGCCGATCTCGGCCGCGCGGGCTTCCAGGCCCAGGCGGAGCAGGGTCTGGAAGTTGTTGTCGAAGCTTTGCATGGACACGCCGATGTTTTCGGCACGGGCATGACCCGCGATCAGGGATGCGGCTGCCGCCGCGGCGAAGAACAGTTTCATGGTCATCCTCCCGAATGGTGCCGGCTCACCTGGTTGTTCCGCCGGGGGCGCCTTGGCCCGTTTCCGCGCGGGCCTTAAAGGGCCACGCGCACCTCTCCGTCCACGACCTGCGCGGGATAGGTTCTCAGGTTCTCGCAGGCGGGCAGGCGCAGGGCCTCTCCGGTGCGGTAATCGAAGGCGCCGGAATGCTTGGGGCATTCGATCTCGAAATCCATGACCAGCCCGTCGGCCAGGTGCACCGCCTCGTGGGTGCAAAGGCCCGCGGTGCACCAGACGCTGTCGTCGGGGGCGCGGTAGATCGCATAGCTGCGGCCATTGTGGTCGAAGCGGGTCGCGCCTTCCTGTTCGATGTCGTCCAGGTTGCAGGCGGTGATCCAGGTCTTGAGGTCGCTCATTTCGTGGCTCCTTTGGCGGTTGCTTCCTTTGCTTCCAGGCGGGCCTTGCGGGCGGCCAGCCGTTCCTTGCGCTTGCGATAGCGTTCCTGCATCCGCGCCTCGGCCTCGGGCGATCCGTCGTGCCAGGTGCCGAACCACTTGTCCAAGGGGATGGTGGCGTCGCCGTAGTTCACCTCGAAATACTTGTGGTGCAGGTAGTGGGCATAGGCATGGCTATCGACCAGCCGGTCGGCGCCCACCTCGATCTTGTCGAAGCCGACATGGCCGGGGATCGCGCCGAAGCCCGCGACATGCAGCTGATACAGCATGATCACCGGGTTCGACGGCAGGATCAGGTGATAGAAGGCCGAGCCGAAATACAGCAGATGCTCGATCGGGTGCATGGACAGCGACGACCAGGGCGAGGGATTGACCGAGTTGTGGTGGACCGAATGCACCCACTTGTAGAGAAACGGCGTGTGGATCAGCCGGTGGACGCAGAAGAAGTGGAATTCGTGGATGATCGGCACGACCAGGGCGATCCCCGCCAGCACCCACGGGTTCTCGGCGAAGGACAGCCAGGGCGCATACCCGTTGGCATAGGCCCAGAGCATCACCACCTCGACCCCGGTCCAGATCGTCACGCCGGACAGGAAGGTGCGCAGGATGTTGTCGATGTTCTGGCTTTCGAACCAGAAGGCCTTGCTGCGCTGTTCCGAGGGAAACTTGCCGTTGTACTTGAAGCGGTTCTCCTGCCGCCGCAGGACATACAGGTGCAGCTCGAACGCGCCGTAGAACAGGAACACGGCAAGCGCGTTGACCGCGTAAAGCCAGGCCACCCAGCCAAGACCGATGGCCTGCATTGTTTCGACCGGCGGCACGATCCAGGCCCAGTAGGCCACGGCCGACACGGCGAAGATGGCGTTCCAGGGAAGGAAATAGTGCGGCAGCCATGCCAGCAGCGCCCGCAGACGCGGCGGGAACTGGAACAGCGGGGCATAGGCGATGGGGCCGTCCGGCGCCCAGTCCCCCCGCTTGTTGCGCTTGCCGAATTGCAGGTCGTCCATGGCGCTTGTCCTTTGGCGATGGGTCTTGAGCCGGGAATACCAGCATCGGCCAGCCCAAGGCGAAACCTGTCTTGATCAGATTTGATCAGAGGCTTTCGGCGGTGATCGTGGTGAAGCGGATCGGCGCCAGGTCGGGGTCGATCCGGGTCAGCCCGATCCGGCGCAGCGCCAGATCCAGGGCGCGGCGGGCCTGTGCCTCGGGCGCCTGGTCCAGCACGATGTCCATCAGCCCTTCGCGCAGGGCGGCGGCGGTGTAATCGGTCAGTTCGTGGCCGATGAAGAACAGCGCGCGGCGCGGCTGCTCGCGGCGCAGCAGGTCGATCAGCGCGGCGTTGGTGCCGCCCGCGTTGTAGATGCCACCCAGGTCGGGCCTGTCGCGCAAGGCCCGGAACAGCAGGTCGGCGCTGCGGTCGGGATCGTCCATGCTGAAGCCCAGCCAGTCGAAGCGTGCCTCGGCCCCATGCTCCGCGACATAGTCGGAAAACCCGCCAATACGGTCCCGATGCACCTGGTAGATAGGATGGGCCAGCGCGATGATGGGTCCCCTGCCCCGCGCCATGCGCGACATGAACATCGCCGCCGTTCGCCCCGCGGCATAGTTGTCGATGCCGACGTGATCGCCCTCATGGCCGGACACGCGCGTGACGATGCTGATCACCGGCAAGCCCGAGGGGACGACATGGGCCACTGCATCGCGGATCAGCGGGTGGTCGGGCACCGCCAGGATCAGCGCCGCGCGCCGCGATCCCGGCTGTGCGATGCGACGGGCGATCTCTGCGGGGTTCATTTCCTCGATGAAGGTGCGCTGCACCACCACCAGCGGCGTCAGCGTGGCAGCAATCCTTTCGAAGGATCGTGACAGGCGACGGAAGAACGTGGAGTGCGGCTGCACCAGCAGCACCTCGATCCGCATCAGGCCGCGATGGGTTTCGGGCAGAAGGCGGGGATAGTCCAGGGCGCGCACCGCCAGAAGAACCTTCTCGGCCGCCTCGGGGCTGACCCCGCCGCGACCGTTCAGGACACGCTCGACCGTGGCGGTGCCGACGCCCGCGCGGGCGGCGATGTCCCTGAAGGTGGGTTTGCGCATGATGCCCTACGCCCGATGACGGCCCAGGGTGTCGGAGCCGCGGCGGTCTTGCAAGACGGATTCAGGCACGGACGCCACGGCGCGCAGGCAACGGGACGGCTGCCGGTTGCAGCCGTTGGCCGATCAGCGCGACCGATTGCCCGCCCTGCAATGCGGGCATCGCGATGTCGCGCGGGATCGTCAGGCCGCGGCAGGTCGGCGGAAACCCGTTCAAGGGCCCACCCCAACCGTTTCCGCGCGGCACGTGTTTCCGATCCTCGCGAACGACCGTTCCTGCCGCATCGGCGCGGGGCCGGACAGACGCCGTCCGGCGGTCCGTCCATTCCTGCGGAACATTGTGCTGCCGCGCCGGTTGGTAGGGGATTGCACGACCGCAGTCGGCCGGATCCGGGGTGCAGCCGGAGGGACGCTCTTGCGGCCTGCCTGTCGAGGTCGTTTCGGGAAAGGAAGTCATGCGCCCCGTTGTTCTTGCAAGCTTGTTCGTTGCGGCCCTGACCACGTTGCCGGCCCACGCCCAGGACTGTCCCCCGGCGGTCCCGTTCGGACCCGGGGACCGGCTCGCCGACCTGTCGGCACGATGCGGCGTCGAGGCGGGCGCGATCCTTCGCGCCAACGATGCCGCCGACGAGACCGCACTGCGTCAGAGAGGCGCCGTGGCGATCCCGCAGGCTTCGGCCACCGATCCCGGTTTTCTGGAACGGGCGCGCGACGCGGCCGAGCAGACGGCCGAGCGTGCCGAAGGAGCGGCCACCCGGGCAGGCGAGGCCGCGGCGGATTTTCTGTCCGAGAACGATCTCGGACGCGATCTGCTGGGGTTGGGACGGTCGGCAGGCCTTCTTGCCGCGGATGATGCGGGTGCCGAACAGGCGCAGCTTAGCGCCGTGGCGCGCGGCACGGACCGCGTCCGCATCGCCGCCACGGGACTGCCCGGCGGCCAGGCCGTGACGATCGCCTTGGTGACGGGGAATGCCACGACGCCTTTGCGCGACATGACGGCAGCGGCCGACGGCACCCTTCTGGCCACGATCCCCGTGCCCGAAGCCGGGCCGGAAGGCGACATGGTTTTCGCGCTGGAAGCCGATGGCCGCCGCCTGGCGACGGCCACCCTGGAGCGGCCTTAAGGCTGCGGAAGGCGGGCGCTGACGGGCAGCTGCCGTCCTTGGCATGAACGGGCGGGACCGGCTCTCGCGATCCGCCGGAACCGCCCGGACGGACAATCCGGCGCAGCCGTTTCTACCTAGGGACGCCCGCTGGCGAAGGGCGGATGGCGCGGCATGTCGAACTGCCATGCAGGGAAACCGCGCCTCGTCGCACGGTTCCGGCTATGCCGGGACTTGGGGCGCGGATCGTTTCCGAACTACCCGCGCGTGGCGAACACGACGCTGAGCGAGCCGTCGCTTTCGAGGATCAGCGCCTCGACCTCGCTCACGTCCCGCCCGCCGCTGTCGCGTACGGCGCTCATCGCCTCGTCCCGGGTGATCCGTTCGCGCCGCATGGCCTTGTCGCAGAACCGCCCGGACCGGATCAGAAGGGTCGGCTCGGACCGGACGGCCTTGGCGAACGCCGTCCAGCGGACCGAGGTGAAAGCCACAAGAAACTGCATGGCGATCAGAAGGCCCAGGGCGGCCACGCCTTCGGCAAGGGCGATCGATTCCTGAAGCAGAATGGCCGAAAGCGTCGATCCAAGGGCAACCGTGACAACCAGATCAAAGGCATTGAGCTTGGCCAGCGTGCGCTTGCCCGAGATGCGCAGAAACACGATCAGCGTCGCATAGGCCAGAACGCCGACCATCAGCGTCCGCACGATCCCTTCCCAGTCCTGAAAAAGCATGTTCTTCCAGTTCAAGGCGAAACCTTTCGTCATGCGTTCCCGGCGGCAGGTGTTCTGGCGCGGCGGATGCCGGACCGGCATCCGCCGGAACGGCGTCCATGATCATTCCGGCAGGCGATAGGCGATGATGTAGTCGCCGATGGGGGTTTCCATGAAATGATGCCCTGTCGCGGCGATCAGGACATATTGCCGCCCGTCCACCTCGTAGGAGATCGGGTTGGCCTGCCCGCCTGCCGGCAGCACGTCCTGCCAGACCGTTTCGCCCGTCTCGATGTCGATGGCGCGGAACAGGTTGTCGGTCGCGGCAGCGATGAAGACCAGCCCGCCCGCCGTCACGACCGAACCGCCGTTGTTGGGCGTGCCGATCTTGATGGGCAGCATGGAGGGAATGCCGAAGGGACCGTTGCGCCGCGCCGTGCCGATGGGCGTGTCCCACAGCGTCTCTCCGGTGTTCAGGTCGATGGCGCGGATCCCCCCGTAAGGCGGGCGCGTGCAGGGCACGCCCGTCACGTCATTGCGCCAGCCCGCGTTCACGTCGATGGCATAAGGGGCACCCGCCTGCGGATCGCCCGCGCCCTCGGCGCCACCCACATCCGCGTTCTCGCCCCCCTCGCCGCCCGGCGGGAGTTCGTTGATCGGGCGCAGGCCCCTTTCGTCAGCCTCCTCGCGCGGGATCAGCCGGTTGTAGTTCGGAACGTCGTTGTAGTTGGCGACAATGATCCCGCGCCGCGTGTCGACCGCCACCGAACCCCAGTCCGACCCGCCGTTATAGCCGGGATACTGGATCCACCTCCGGTCGGCCGAGGGCGGCGTGTAGAAGCCCACGTAATGGGCGCGGCGGAACTGGATGCGGCACCACAACTGGTCGATGGGGGTAAAGCCCCACATGTCCTTTTCGACCAGGTTGTCCTTGCGCAGCGTGTGCCATTCCGACGTGGGCTGCGTGGGCGACAGGAAGTCCGGCTCGACGCTGCCGGTGTCGGGGGCCGCGATCTCGCCCACGGAGGTCAGGGGCTCGCCCGTGGCGCGGTCGAGGATGTAGATGTCGCCCTGCTTGGAGGGCAGCAGGATCGCCGGTGTGGTCTGTCCCTCGCCGGTCGGGAAATCCAGAAGCGTCGCCTGGCTGCCCAGGTCATAGTCCCAGACATCCTTGCGGACCGTCTGGAAGCTCCAGCGCGGCTCGCCCGTCAGCGCGTCAAGCGCCACAAGCGAGGTCGCCCACTGGTTCTCGAGGTCCGAGCGGTTCGAGCCGTAGTAATCGACCGAGGAATTGCCCATCGGCAGATAGACCAGGCCCAGGTCCTCGTCGGCGGTGGCGGTGGTCCACATGTTGGGCGTGCCGCGGGTATAGGTCTCGCCCGCGGGGGGCTGGCCGTATTCGCCCGGCCTGCCCAGGTCCCACGCCCAGAGGAAGGCGCCCGTGACCGCGTCATAGCCGCGGATGACCCCGGACGGCGCATCCTCGGCCTGGCCGTCCTTGACCTGCGCGCCGGTCACGACAACGCCCCGCACGATGGTGGGGGGAGCGGTGACCGCATACCAGCCGGGCACCTTCTCGCCGATGCCTTCCCACAGGTCCACCTGCCCATTCTGACCGAAATCCCCGCAAGGCTGGCCGGTGCGCAGATCCACCGCGATCAGGCGCGCGTCGATGGTGCCCTCGATCACGCGGGTCTTGCACTGCGCATCGTCGGGCAGTTCCGGCGCGGTATAAACCGAAACGCCCCGGCAGGACGCGGAATAAGGGATGGCGTCGTTGCTGACCTGCGGGTCGAAGCGCCAGTTCTCCTCGCCGGTGGCCGCGTCGATCGAGATCAGGATGTTCTTGGCCGAGCACATGACCAGTTGCCCGCCGATCTTCAGCGGCGTGGTTTCGGCGGCGTATTTCCCTTCGGCGCTGCCGGTCGGCATGTCGCCTGTGCGGTAAACGAAGGCGCGTTCCAGGCGGTCCACATTGTCGCGGGTGATCTGGTCCAGGGGCGTGAATCGCGTGGCCTGCGCGTCGCCGCCCCAGAAGGGCCAGTCGGCGCCGATCTCCGGCTGGGGCCGGGGGGCGCGGTCGGCCTGGTTCGGGGCCGCGGCATCAGGGGCCGGGGCGGGATCGGCCGCGGGCGCTGCGGGGGATTGCGAAAAGGCGGGCAAGGCCGCCGATGCCGTCAGGATGGCGATGGCCGAGGCGGAAATCAGGGGATTTTGCATGGCGATGTCTCAGCGGCTGCGGCGGGTGCTGACGGCGGGAACGACCAGAACGATCAGAACCAGAACAAGGGTCGGGGCGACCAGGCGGGGAACCTGCGCCCACCAGTCGGTGCCCACCTCCCAGAAGGCCCAGGCCACCGTGGCCAGCCAGACCAGCCCGTAAACCGGCAGCGCGTCGCTGCTGCCGGTCGCCAGAAGCCAGGCCGTCGTCAGAAGCCCGGCCCCCGCCAGAGCGTAATACCAACTGCCGCCAAGCAGGATCAGCCACACACCGCCCGCGAACAGCGTCAGCCCGAACAGCGCCAGCACGGCGGCTAGAACGGCTGCGAAGATCCACCAGCCGTCTCGGCGCAGGGGGTCCGGCCCGCGCGAACGCAGGGAAGCGGTACGAAGATTGGCCATGATCGCTCCTTCCGGTTGTGGGGCCGTGGTCCGGCGACGTGCCGGTGACTGGGGAACCAACCCCGAGGCTCCGCAGGTGTTCCATCCGATATGACGGGACGCGGCCACCGCCGCCCGCGGCGGTTCTCGGAATGCCGGCGGCATTAGCCGGACCCGCGGCGGTGATCGGAAACCCTCGGCCGGCACATCCTCCCGCAAGGCTCGCCGCGCCGGAAACCGCCCCGCGATTTGTGCTTCTCGCTTCTGTCCGGTAACGTGAAGGTTATCGCCATCCCATCACGGAAAACCTTCAACGCCGACCTTCCCCCTCCGATCGAAACCTTGCAACCCGACTTCAGCAAAAAGGATTGGTCTTTGACCCAGAACCCCGACGTTCCGCTTGATCCTGAATCGCCCGACGCGATTCCCGCGCCCCAGGGCGCGACCCAGATCATCCAGACCGACTACGAGATCGGGCAGGACAACATCAATTATCGCCGCCGCTTCGTGTTCGAACTGGACATTCACAACGTCGTCTTCAGCGTCTCGGCGATCGGCGTGGTCGCCTTTACCCTGCTGACGCTGATGTTCCAGAACACGCTTGACCCGATCTTCGTCGGGCTGCGGGATCTGCTGACGGCAAGCCTTGACTGGTTCTTCATCAGCGCGGCGAACGTCTTCGTGCTGCTGTGCCTGGCCCTGGTCGTGCTGCCCCTGGGCCGCATCAGGCTGGGCGGACCCCAGGCCAAGCCCGACTACAGCTATGCGTCCTGGTTCTCGATGCTGTTCGCGGCGGGCATGGGCATCGGGCTGATGTTCTATGGCGTGGCCGAACCCCTGGGCAACTTCACCGCCGCCTTCGACGGCCCCGTTGTCGGGCCGGACGGGCTGCGGACCGACTGGGCGCCGCTGCAAGGCGCGCCCGGCGATGCCGAGGGCGCGCGGCGCCTTGCCATGGCCGCAACGATCTTCCACTGGGCGCTGCACCCCTGGGCGATCTATGCCATTGTCGCCCTGTCGCTGGCGCTGTTCGCCTTCAACAAGGGCCTGCCGATGACCCTGCGGTCGATCTTCTACCCGATCTTCGGCGAGCGGGTCTGGGGCTGGCCGGGCCACCTGATCGACATCATGGCCGTTTTCGCCACCATCTTCGGGCTGTCGACCTCGCTGGGCTTTGGCGCGCAGCAGGCCAGCGCCGGGCTGCATTTCCTGTTCGGGCTGCCCGCAAACACCGGCGCCATGATCTTCCTGATCATCATCATCACCGGGATCGCCATCGCCTCGGTCGTGGCCGGGATGGAAAAGGGCGTCAAGCTTCTGTCCGAGATCAACATGGGCCTGGCCATCCTGCTGCTGGTGTTCATCATCGCCGTGGGTCCGACGATGCAGATCGCCACGGGCTTTTTCAGGAACCTGCTGGCCTATGGCGAATACCTGCCCGCGCTATCAAATCCCTTTGGACGCGACGACGACAACTTCCGCCAGGGCTGGACGGCCTTCTACTGGGCCTGGTGGATCAGCTGGTCGCCCTTTGTGGGCATGTTCATCGCCCGCGTCAGCCGCGGTCGCACCGTGCGCGAGTTCCTGGTCGCGGTTCTGCTGATCCCGTCCCTTGTCTCGACGCTGTGGATGACGGCGCTTGGCGGCACGGCGATCAGCCAGGTGGTGAACCAGGGGCTCAGCTCGGTTCAGGAGGCCGCGCTGGAACTGCAACTGTTCGAGATGCTGTCCCATCTGCCGCTGACAACGGTGACCTCGCTGATCGGGATCGTGCTGGTGATCGTGTTCTTCGTCACCTCGTCGGATTCCGGCTCTCTGGTGATCGACACGATCAGCGCGGGCGGCAAGATCAACGCCCCGGTCCCGCAGCGCGTCTTCTGGGCGACGTTCGAGGGCCTGGTCGCCATCGCGCTGCTGCTGGGCGGGGGCCTTGCGGCCCTTCAGGCCATGGCCGTCTCGACCGGGTTCCCCTTCGCCATCGTGCTGCTGGGCGCCTGTTTCGCGCTGGTCAAGGGCCTTCAGGCCGAACCCCGCTAGAACGGCCTCGGGACAAGGCCGCCCCCCCCCGCATGGGGGGCGGCCAGAACGACTGTCGCGAACCGCGGCACGCGGGTGGCAGGGCCGCCCGCGACCGGGGCGAGGGGGCGAGCCGCGTCGTCCCCTTACCCCTTACACCTTTCCCGCGTCGCCCGCATACCGATCGACGGCGCCCGCCATCTGCAACATAAGCCTGTCCATCGAGATCGCATCGTCACCGTAAGGATAGAAGTCGGACTTGTCGCCCGCCTGCCACTTTCCGCGCAGGTCGGGCCGCGTGATGTCCCAATCGCGATAGGTCCGCTGCCCCAGATCGCGCAGGTCGGCATGAAGCTCGGCCATCGAGGGGCGGCCCCAGTAGTAATAACCGTTGTAGACCCGGAAGACCTCGAGCCCGCGGCCCAGGACGATGGTGTGCGGGATCATCACGTCATGCGAGGTGTCGGTGTATTCCTTGATGTCCAGATCCTTCTGAACGGCCCGCTCCTCGTCGTAAAGGAACGGCCAGGGCGCCGAGGTCTGCTGGCGATAGTTGTTGGTCGTGTGCCAATCGTCGGTGGTGATAGTGACCAGTTGGGTATAGCCCACCACGAACTGCGGATGAAACCGCACCAGCTCCAGCATGTGCTGGCGATCCTTGGGGCAGAAGAAGCCGCGGGTCAGAACCACGATCATCAGCTGGTCGCCTTGCAGGTCCGACAGGCGCCGACGGGCCTTGGTGTGGTCCGGCAGGACATAGTCGGGAAACCTTGCTCCCGGAACGACATCTGGTCTCATGGCGGCCTCCTTTGCTCGGGTGCGAGCCTTTCCAACCGTCCCACGGGTCAATCGTTCCCGCCCGGCCATGGGACACTGCGAAGGGCGTGCCCCTGGCCGTGCAGGGACAGCGCCGGACCAGGCAGGCCGACGGCGCGCCCCGGGCGCGACGGGTTGGCGGACGAAGGGCCGCCCCGCATCGCCCCCTCGCCGCCCGGGAACGCTGCGTCAGCGCAGGTCGGTCAGGGCGTCGCGGCAGGCCTGTGCGCATGCCGCGCAGGCCTCGGCGCAGAGACGGCAATGCTCGTGCATGTCGGCATGTTTCTGGCATTCCTGCCCGCAGGCCTCGCAAGCGGCGGCGCAGGCTTCGACAACCGCGCGGATCACCGCCACGTTCGCGCCGGTGCGCCGGGTGGCGATCGAGCCTGCGGCGGCGCAGATGTCGGCGCAATCCAGGTTGAGGCGGATGCACTGGCGCAGCTGCTCGACCATATCCTCGGCCAGACAGGCATCGGCGCAAGAGGTGCAGGTCTGGGCGCAGGCGTAGCAGGCTTCGATGCAGCGCAGCAGCCGGTCGGCGGTGCCGCCCTGGACATGGGGATGGGTTGCGATCATCTGGCGGACGTTCATGCCGGTCTCCTTTTGACGACTTGTGGGCGGATGACTGATGGGCGGAGGCGCCAAGGGTCCAACATCCGGGCCGGCAGGATGTTCCCGGACTGCCCCGCGGATGCCGGCAATGTCAGGCACGGCCATGCCGTTCCGAAGGCGGGCGTCCGTGATCGTCCGACATCCGCTTTCATGCCGGCGTTGGAACCACTGCCCTGTGCCCGAGTTGCCGAAAAGGCTGACGCGGCGCCCGCATGGCCGCCACCGCGAGAGGAACCTATGAGCGACAACAAGCCCGCCGGGACCGAGACCGCCCGGCAGCGGGAGAACACGCCCCCTTGTGCCGACGCCGCCGGAGGATGGGGCTCGCGCAGGGGCGTCGGGCGCATTCTGGACGGCCAGAGGCCATCGAGGGGCGCGATCCGAACGCCGGTGCGGCGGAGCAAGACCGGCAGTCACATGTGTCTTTGTCGCGCCCCGACCAGTCCCGCGCATCCCCACCCGTTTGCGCTTGGCCAGAACGGCGCAAAGGCGACCGTCCGGGGTCCGACCCGCGACTGCCGCGGCTCGGATTTTTTCCTCCGGCACATCCTGATGCGGCAGCGCCGACTGCCGGACCACAATCTGGAAAAGACCGGCCTTGTGACCTATTCCCTGCCCCACGACGCGGCCTGCGGCCGGTATGTCGCAATCACATGGGAGCAGGCTTTCCATGGCATCGGGGCGCGGCTCCGGGCGCTGGATTCCCGAGCCACGGTTTTCTACGCCTGGTGGCGCGCCAGTCTCGAGGCGTCGTGTCTTTATGCGCTGTACGCGCGGCTTTGCGGCCGCAGCACCCTGTCCGGCAGGTCCGGCATGTGCCGCGCGGCCCTGGCGGGCCTCTGCAAGCGCGTGATCGAACGGGACGAGCGCGCCGGCGGGACAATCATCGACCGCGCCTTGGCGGACAGCCAGACCATCGGCGTCGGGAATTTCGCCGCCGCGATCAAGCAGATCCGATGGGGCGGGATCGAGCGTGTCTCGGGCCTGCGGCGCGCGGATCTGGAAACGGCGGGCGACATGTGCCGCGGGGCCGAAAGAACCATCGGCGTCTACATGATGGGGCTAACCCGGCACGTCAGGGGGTGGCTGAACCTGAAAATGTATGTGAACCTGCTGCTGCTGCGCGGCAACACCGGGCGGCAAGGGGCAGGCATCTTCCCGGAGCGGGGCCATTCCAACATGCAGGGGAAACGCATCGTGGGCATTACCGAACAGCCGAAGCCGGTCCCGAACGGAATGCTGCGCAAGCTGTTCGGGTTCGATCCGCCGGTGGAGGAGGGGCGCAACACCGCCGCCCCGGTCCGGGGGCTTCTGGACGTGTCAGTCAAGGGCGTCGCCTCGCTGGGCGGCAACGCGGCCCGCGCGATCCCGGACGGCGACAGGGTGCAACCCTGCTGGGGGAAGCCGGACCTGAACATGGGGGTGGCCATCAAGCCGAACCGCCCGCATCTGTTTCCGGGCGGGCACAGCTGGCAGCCGCCCCGCCCGGTGCGGACCGGGAAGGGGCGGCAGGCGGACGGGCCGCAGGCGGTTACGACGAAAGACCGCCCCGGCATGATCCACGCATCCCTGGGCAAGCGCAAACCGGCCTCGCCGCGCCTGAAATCGGAAATTGCCATGACCATGGACTTCGCCGAGGCGGCGCTTGGCGCGGGCGACCGGACGACAAGGGTCACGCCGCTGCCGAACCACCGGTTCAACACCACGATCCATGGGATCTCGGACCGGCTGCGGGGGCTGACCGGGCGCGACACCGTGCTGATCAACCCCGAGAACAAGGCGCGCCAGGGCCAGACGGAAGGGCAGGCGGTCACGCTGGAATGCGCGATCGACGATCGCCGCGAACGGACGGCCGGCGGCCCCCGAGTGGTCGGCTGTGACCGGCCGGACAACCGCGCCGGAGCCCCCTACCCCGAGGCGAACCCGCCGGTGCCCATGCGATACCGCGACGAGCTGTCCCATACTCCGGCCCGCAAGGGTCTCCTCCTCCGTGTCCGGCCCGCCGGGGCCGCTGCCGAAGCAAGGGGCGCCGCATGATTCCCGGCGCCTTTCTGATCGCGGGTGGCCTGGCGGGGCTTTACTGCGGCCCCGCGCCGGATCCCGGCGCGATCTGGACCCGCTGGAACCTCGACCCGCTGCTGCTGGCCGCGCTTGCGGCGCTGGCGCTGACGCTGGCCCGGTCGCGGGCGGGCGCGGCGGCGGTGGCGGTGCTGGCGGTGGCCTTCGTTTCGCCGCTTTGCGCGCTGTCGGCGGCGCTGTTTTCGGCGCGGGTGGTTCATCACCTGCTGCTGGTGGCGGTGGCCGCCCCGCTGATCGCGCTGGCCTGGCCCGCGCAGAGCCCGCGCGTGGCCACGCCCCTGCTGGTGCTGGCGACGGGGGTGCTGTGGGCCTGGCACCTGCCGCAGGCCTATGACGCGGCAATGGCGGACAAGGGCGTCTACTGGGTCATGCAGGCGACGCTGCTGGCATCCGCCACGGCTTTCTGGCGGGCGGTGCTGGCGCCCGGCCAGCCGGCGGGACAGGCGGGGCTGCTGATCCTGGGGGCCTACATGCAGATGGGGCTTCTGGGGGCGCTGCTGACCTTTGCGCCCGATCCGCTTTACGAAATCCACCGGCAGGCGCCGCTGGCCTGGGGGTTCACGGCCCTGGCCGACCAGCAGCTGGGCGGGATCATCATGTGGGTGCCGGCGGGCATTCCCTATGCCGCCCTGGGGGCGCTGGTGGCGCTGCGCGGCTGGCGGCAGCTGCAAGGGCGGCCCACGTGATCGCCTGGCTGGAACCGCTTGTCCCGCATCTGAAGGCGCTGCACATGATCGCGCTGGCGGTGTGGGTGGGGGGCCTGTTCGGCCTGCCGGTCATGCTGTCGCGCCACGATCCGGCCATTGGGCAGGCCGATTTCACCCGAATCCGCCTGGCGTCCCATGTCAGCTATGTCTGGATCGTCACGCCCGCCGCCGTGACCGCGATCGTCGCCGGAACCTGGCTGATCTTCCTGCGCGAAGTCTTTGTTCCCTGGATGTTCGCCAAGCTGGTCTTCGTGGCCCTGCTGATCGGCTTTCACGCCTGGATCGGCCATCACATCGTCAAGGTCGGGGAAACGGACGGACGCCACAAGACGCCGCGTCCGCTGGTGCCGCTGCTGATGCTGCTGGTGCCCGTTCTGGCCGTTCTGACCCTGGTCCTGCTGAAGCCCCCCTTCGAGGAGATTCCCGTGCCCGGCTGGCTGACCGAACCCCTCGACCGTCAGTTGCCGGTCTCGGAGGTGCCCAGATGATAGTCGAAGACCAGCCTGCCGCCATGCCAGCCCGTGGCCCCCACCATCACGACGCTGAAGCCCGACAGCAGGATGCCGTAAGGCAGCACCGCGTCCTCGTAGCCGTAAAGCCTGTAGCCCCAGTTGGCCCCCAGGATCGACAGCAGCACGACCGCGATCCCGGCATGGGTCCAGGCTGCGGCGCGCACCCGGATGCCCGGCACGAACAGCAGCTCCAGCGTCCCCGTGAACGCCGCCGCAACGCCGATCAGGAAGGCCATGCCCGCGGCCCACAGCGCCGCCCGTGCCCAGAACCCGTCGCCGGTCCACCAGTAGAACAGGTCGGCCCCGAAGGTGCAGAAGGTCAGCGCGACCGGAAAGGCCACGCTCATCGCGTGCAGCGGATGGCCCGCGATCGCGATGGTGGACGAGGTCTGGTAAAAGCCGGGCAGGTCGGCCACCGGATCCTCGAGAATGCCTTCCTTGTCCTTGCCGGGCGTGTCGTCGGTTTCGTGGTTGGCCATCGGCGTCCCTTTCCCAAGATGGTGATCGGGGGAACAACGCCGCTGATGCTGGCGGGTTGCGAGGAACGCCTGTCCGCCGTCCATCCGGCCGGACCCGCCGCCGACATCATCGCCACCCTGTGGTGGGTCATGCTGGGGGGCGCGGCGGCGATCCTGCTGCTGGTGGCGGTTTTGCTGATGCTGGCCTTCCGCCGGGGCGAGGAAGCGTCCGGCGAGGAAGCGTCCGGCGAGGGGGCGGACCGCCGGCGCGAGACGGTCTGGATCAAGGGCCTGGGCCTCGGCTTCACGATGACCGTGCTGGCCGCCCTGACCGTCTGGGGCCTGTGGATCGGAGAGCGGCTGCTGCCGCGCCCCGGTCCCGACGTGGTCGCGGTCGAGGCCGAGGGCCGGCAATGGGTCTGGCGCTTCACCTATCCCGACGCGCCCGGCCGCGTGACCGAGAACATGCTGCACATTCCCGCCCGCCGCCCGGTTGATGTCCGCATCACCAGCGCCGACGTGATCCACAGCTTCTGGGTGCCGCGGCTGGCGGGCAAGCTGGACGCGATCCCGGGGCACGTGAACGTCCTGCGCATCGAGGCGTGGGAGCCGGGCCGGTACGCGGGCGTCAGCGCCGAGTTCAGCGGCGCGGGATACCGCCGCCATCATTTCACCGTGGTCGCCCATGACGCGGCGGCCTGGGACGCCTTTCTGGCTGGGGAGACACCGTGACCGACAAACCACGTCTGACCGCGCTGCGGCTGCACAAGGCGCTGTATCCGATCTGGCGGAACGATCCCGGCTGGAAGGGCGTGTTCACCACGGTCAACAACAACACCATCGGCAACATGTTCATCCTGGGCGCCGCCGGCATGTTCCTGGCCGGCGGGATCCTGGCCATGCTGATCCGGGCGCAGCTGGCCTCGCCCCGGTCGGCCTTCATGGGCCCCGAGATCTACAACCAGATCTTCACGATGCACGGGACCATCATGATGTTCCTGTTCGCCATCCCCTTTTTCGAGGCGCTGACCGTGTTTCTGCTGCCGGGGATGCTGGGAACGCGCGACCTGGCGTTCCCCAGGCTCGGGGCCTACGGCTTCTGGTGCTACATGATCGGCAGCACGATCATGATCGTCGCGCTGCTGGCGGGGGTCGCGCCCGACGGGGGCTGGTTCATGTATCCGCCTTTGTCGTCTTCGGCCTATTCGCCCGGCATCAACACCGACATCTGGCTTCTGGGCATCAGCTTCATCGAGATCTCGGCCATCGGCGCGGCGGTCGAGGTGGTCGTGACCGTGCTGCGCTATCGCGCCGCGGGGATGTCGCTGGACCGGCTGCCGATCTTCGCCTGGTACATGCTGGTCGTGGCGGTGATGATCCTGACCGCCTTTCCGCCGATGATCCTGGGTTCCCTGATCCTGGAACTGGAACGCGCCTTCGACATGCCCTTCTTCCAGGCCGAACACGGCGGCGACAGCCTGCTGTGGCAGCACCTGTTCTGGCTGTTCGGCCACCCCGAGGTTTACATCATCTTCCTGCCCGCCGCGGGCGTCATCTCGATGATCCTGCCGGTCATGGCGCGCACCACGCTGCTGGGCTATGGCTGGGTGGTGGCGGCGGCGATCTCGCTGGCGGTTCTCAGCTTCGGGCTGTGGGTGCATCACATGTTCACCACCGGCATCCCGCACATGGGCCTGGCCTTCTTTTCGGCCGTCTCGACGCTGGTGGCGGTGCCAACGGGGGTGCAGATCTTCGCCTGGATCGGCACGCTGTGGAAAGGCCGCCCCGAACTGCATCTGCCGATGCTGTGGATCCTGGGCTTTTTCGTGACTTTTGTAATGGGCGGGCTGACGGGCGTCATGGTGGCCATGGTGCCCTTCGACTGGCAGGCGCATGACAGCTATTTCGTGGTGGCGCATCTGCATTACGTGCTGATCGGCGGCTATGTCTTTCCCATGATCGCGGCAATCTATTACTGGCTGCCGGTCCTGACCGGCCGCAAGCGGTTCTTCCGCATGGGCGAGACGGGGTTCTGGCTGGTCATGGCGGGATTTCACGGCACCTTTCTGCTGCTGCACTGGGCGGGCCTTCTGGGGATGCGGCGGCGCATCGACAGGATCGAGGAAGGCTCGGGGTGGGAAGGGATCAACCTGCTGGCCTCGGTCAGCGGCTTCGTTCTGGCGATCGGCTTCGGGCTGGTGGTTCTGGACGTGGCGGTGAACGCCTTCGTGGCGGTGCGCGGGCGGCGCAACCCGTGGAACGCGGGAACGCTGGAATGGGCCACGCCGATCCCCGGCCCGGCCTACAACTTCGCCTCGATCCCGGTGGTCGGCAGCCGCTACCCCCTGCACGACGATCCCGGCCTGCCGGTCCGGGTCGCCCGTGGCGAAGGCTTTCTGGGCGAACCCGTCCGCAAGCGGCGCGAAACGCTGGTGGTCAGCGTCTCGCGCGGAGAGCCGGAATTCATCGCCGTCATGCCCCGGAACTCGATCATTCCCTTTGCCATGGCGGTTGTCACCAGCATCATGTTCATGGCGCCGGTGTGGAAATGGTGGTGGCTGATGTTCGCCTCGGCCCTGGGGGTGACGGTTCTGGCGCTGGCCTGGGCCTGGCAAGGCGGCTCGCGCCGGGACGAGGGGCCGCTGGACGCGGGCCGCGGCCTGTCGCTGCCCACCCATACCGAGGTTCCCTATCCGCCCGGCTGGTGGGGATCGCTGTTTCTGCTGCTGGCCGATTCGGTGCTGTTCGGATCCCTGCTGTTCGGCTATGCCTTCCTGTGGACCGTCGCCCCGAACTGGCCGCCGCCCGCCATCCTGGAGCCGGGCCTCGCAGGGCCGGTGCTGGCGGCCCTGGGGGTGGTTCTTGCCAGCGGCGGCATCCGTCTGGCCGACGGCGGGATCCGCAAGAACCGCGCGCCCTGGACCGGCCTGGGCGCCAGCCTGGCCGGGCTTGCCGCCCTGATCGCCGCCGCCTGGACGGTGTTCCTGGCCACGACCCACAACGCCCACGCTTATGACGCGACGCTGTGGGTGATCGCGGGCTATATCGTCTTTCACGCCGGTCTTGCGGGCCTCATGACGCTGTTCCTGACGGCCCGAATCCGCGCGGGCTTTATCTCGGCCCGGCGGTTCGGCGATGCGCGCGTGCTTCGGCTGTGGATCGACTATGCCGCCCTGGCCGCCGCCCTGGGGCTTGGGGCGGCCTGGCTGCCGGGGTGGCTGGCATGACCGACATCCTGCGCCTGTCGCTGCCGCTGTCCGTCTGGGTCGCCGCCTTTAGCGCGGTCTACGGGCTGGAAGGCGTGGTCTGTTCCGACCTGTGGAGCCGGGCGGGGCTGAGCCTGGACCAGGGGCGCGCCGCGCTGGTCGCGGCCGGGATCGTGGCCATCGCGGTGCAGGTCGTTCTGCTTGTCGGCCTGCGCATGCCGCGCTTCGCCTCGGGCCTGCCCTGGGTGCAGCGGACCGCCGGAATACTGGCCTGCGTGGCGCTGGCCGCGACGGTGTGGAGCCTTTTGCCGGTCGTGACCACCTCGCTCTGCCTTTAGGGCGCAGGGACGCTCTGCCGGGCGGGGAACCCGTTGCCCCGCGGGGCTGTTCGGTAGAGCGACACAAAGGGAGCCATCGACATGCAGGACGCATCACCCCCCATCGATCTGCCCGACGATCTTCGCCGCGGCCTGGACATCGCGGCGGGCGAGGCGGGCAAGACCCCTTCAGAGATCGTCGCGGAGGCGCTGGAGCGGTTCGGCGTCAAACGCCTGAGCGAGGACCAGTTCCAGAAGCGCCTGACGGGTTCACAATAGCGCGGCGGGATCCGCGCCAAGGGGAACCGAGCCGCCGCGCTGCGGTTGGCCTTGCTGGCGACGCGAACGGGGGCGGGCGATGGCGACAACGGTGGGGGATTTCTTCTGGCAGCGGCTGCGGGACTGGGGGGTCCGGCGCGTCTTCGGCTATCCCGGCGACGGCATCAACGGCCTGCTGGGCGCGTTGCGGCGGCGGAACGGCGACATCGAATTCGTGCAGGTCCGGCACGAGGAGATGGCCGCCTTCATGGCCGTGGCCCATGCCAAGTTCACCGGAGAGATCGGCGTCTGCCTGGCGACCTCGGGACCGGGGGCGGCCCATCTGCTGACCGGGCTATACGACGCGCGGGCCGACCACATGCCGGTGCTGGCGATTGCCGGGCAGCAGGCGCGCACCGCCCTTGGCGCGCATTACCAGCAGGAGATCGACCTGGTGTCGATGTTCAAGGACGTGGCGGGCGATCACGTCCACACCGTCACGGTGCCCGCGCAGGTCCGCCACCTGACCGACCGCGCGGTTCGCGCGGCCATCGGCCAGCGGCGCGTGTCGGCCCTGATCTTTCCCAACGACTTGCAGGATCTGGACTATGCCGATCCGCCGCGCGCGCATGGCTCGGTCTTTTCCGGCACGGGCTATGCGGCCCCCCTGGTGATCCCGCAAGAGGCGGACCTGCGGCGCGCGGCCGGGATCCTGAACGCGGGCGAGAAGGTCGCGATGCTGGTGGGCGCGGGCGCCCTGGCCGCGGCCGATGAAGTGCAGGCCGTGGCCGAAAGGCTGGGCGCGGGCGTGGCCAAGGCGCTTCTGGGCAAGGCGGTGCTGCCCGACGACCTGCCCTACGTCACGGGCTCCATCGGGCTTCTGGGCACGCCTGCCAGCTGGGATCTGATGCAGGACTGCGACACGCTGCTGATGGTCGGCTCGGGCTTTCCTTATTCCGAGTTCCTGCCCGAGGAAGGCAAGGCGCGCGGCGTGCAGATCGACATCGACCCGACGATGCTGTCGCTGCGCTATCCGATGGAGGCGAACCTGACGGGCGACAGCGCCGCCACCCTGCGCGCCCTGCTGCCGATGCTGGACCGCAAGCCCCAGGGCCGCTGGCAGGACCGCATCCGGCGCAGCGTCGAGAAATCGTGGGAAACGCTGGAACGGCGCGCCCATGCCCCGGCCGATCCGGTCAACCCGCAGCTGCCCTTCTGGACGCTGTCGCAACGCCTGCCCGACAACGCCATCCTGACCTCGGATTCCGGTTCCTGCGCCAACTGGTTCGGCCGCGACATCAGGATCAGGCGCGGGATGATGTGTTCGCTGTCGGGGGGCCTCGCCTCGATGGGGGCGGCGGTGCCCTATGCCATCGCGGCCAAGATGGCCTATCCCGCGCGCCCGGTGGTGGCGATGGTGGGCGACGGCGCCATGCAGATGAACAACATGGCCGAGCTGATCACGGTGGCCAAATACTGGCGGGATTGGGACAGCCCGACCTGGATCTGCCTGGTGCTGAACAACGGCGACCTGAACCAGGTCACCTGGGAGCAGCGGGTGATGGAGGGCGATCCGAAGTTCGAGGCGTCCCAGTCGATCCCCGACGTGCCGTATCACCGCTTTGCGGCGATGATCGGGCTGCACGGCATCCTTGTGGACGATCCGTCCCGGGTCGCGGACGCCTGGGACGAGGCCTTTGCCGCCGACCGCCCCACCGTGATCGAGGTCAAGGCCGATCCCGAAGTGCCGCCGATCCCGCCGCATCTGACCTTCAGGCAGGTCAGGAACCTTGCCATGGCCACGGCCCGCGATCCCGAAGGGGCGGGCATCCTGCGCAACGCCGCCCGCCAGATCTTCGGATCGGGGCCGGACCAGTGACGCCGCGGCCTGCCCCCCGCGATCGGCCGTTCATCACCGCCGCCGGGCCGCCCTTGCGTCCGCCACCATCCGCAATTCCAAGAGAAAACCCGTGCAAGACACCGACCAGACCGCCATCCGCGGCGAGAACATCAGGCGCCTCGGCACCTTTCGCGGCGAAATCCAGTTCGAAAGCCAGATGCTGTCCAGCAGGCTGGGCGCCTATCTGTCGTCCCAATCCTTTCTGATCATCGCCTATGCTTCGACCATGAATGCGGGATGGGCCAAGCCGGGGGTCTTCATGCTTCTGGTGTCCCTGCCCCTGACGCTGCTGGGCTTCGTTCTGTCGCTGGACGCGCTGCGGGCCATCAAAAGCTCCTACGGCGTCATCCAGCGTTGGCACGACCGGCAGAACGCGCTTCTGGAACAGCACGGGGATCTGGCGGACTATTGGCCCACCCACCATGGCGAGGACGAGCCGCCGCGCGACCCGACGCTCAGCCGCCGGTTTCACGAAGGCTCGCTTTTCGCCATCCGCTCGCCCTGGATCTTCGGGATCGTCTGGATTTACCTTGCCGGCGTGTCGGTCTGGCTGTTCCTGCGCTGAACCGGCGTCCATGGCAAGGACGCAGGACGGCCCCGGCCTTTCCGCCCGCGCGGGGAACAAGCCGCCGGGGCCGCAGGTTTCACGACAGCCCGCCGCGATGTCTTGCGGCGCGGCAAGCAGACTTGTCTACAAGGTGACGCATGGCCCAGGACCGATCCCACAAGCTCAGCGAGGTTCTCGATCAGCTGGAAGACGCCGCGCATGGCGACAGCATCACGGTGCGGCAGGTGGTCGAGAAGCTGGGGCAAAAGTCCTTCGCCTCGCTGATCCTGATCTTCGCGCTTGTCGCGGTATCCCCCGCCAGCGCCATCCCGGGGCTGACCTCCATGGTGGCGGCGATCGTTTTCATCCTGATGGTGCAGATGATCTTCGGCCGGGACAGCGTGTGGCTGCCCGATGTCATCATGCGCCGCGAATTGTCCGCCGAAAAGCTGCGCGGCGGGATCGGCTGGCTGCGCAAGCCCATAGGCTTCGTCGAACGCTTCCTGAAAGAGCGTCTGACCTGGCTGCTGCATCGCCCCTGGCTTTACCTGCCCCAGCTGCTTGTCCTGGCGCTGACGCTGTTCATGCCCTTTATGGAGGTGATCCCGACCTCGGGGTCGATCGCCGCGGCGGTGATCGCCTTGTTCGCGGCAGGCCTTTTGACGCGCGATGGCGGGCTGGTCGCGTTGTCGCTGGTCGTGCTGCTGGCGGTGCCCGTGGCCGTGTGGCAGTTCGGCTTCAGCGGCTGATGTCCGGCCACCGGTCCGGGATCCAAACCGCATGTCCGGCGCCAGCCTGGATCCGCGGCCCGCTAGCGCCCCGCGGCGGCGGCGGCAGCCGGACCCCGGGGCCAGGCCCCCTCACGCCAGCTTCGGCTTGCGCTCCAGCGCGCCGCGGGTCAGGCGGTCCACCAGGATCGCAACCGCCACGATGGCCAGGCCCGCCCGCAGCCCAAGGCCCATCTCCATCCGGGTCAGGCCCCGCGTCACCTCGGCCCCCAGCCCCCCCGCGCCGACCAGGCCGGCCAGCACGACCATGGCCAGCGACAGCAGGATGCACTGGTTCAGGCCGACCAGCAGCGTGGGCTTGGCGGCTGGCAGTTCGATCTTCCAAAGGATCGTCGAGGGTTTCGCGCCAATGGCTTGGCCCAGTTCCTTCAGGTCGTTTGGAACGCCGCGGAAGGCCAGCGTGGTCAGGCGCAGCATCGGCGGGATACCGTAAACGATGGTGGCGATGATCGCGGGCACGCGGCCCAGGCTGAAGATCATCACCGCCGGAATCAGGTAAACCCAGGGCGGCACGGTCTGCATCACGTCCAGAACGGGGCGCAGCGCGGCCTCGACCCGGGCGCGGCGCGCGGCCAGAATGCCCAGGGGAAAGGCGATGGCGACGGCGATGGCCACGGCCACCACGACCAGGGCGATGGTCTGCATCGAGGCTTCCCACAGCCCGGCGATCCAGCAGAAGCCCAGGCAGCAGGCTGCAAGGATCGCCACGCGCAGGCCCGCCGCGAAAAAGGCGGCGACAACCACGATGGCGATGACGGCAAAGGCGGGCAGCACCAGAAGGGCGGATTCGATGCCGCCCAGGACGGCCTCGATCACGCGGGTGATCAGGGCGAAAGCGCCATGGAAATTGGCGTTCAGCCAGTCGATCGCGGGGACGAGGTATGCGCCGGGATTGAACTCCATCACTTGGTCCTCGCTGCGGCCTGGGTCAGGCGGTCCAGAAGCATGGTCAGCACGACAATGGCGATCGAGGCGTTGATCGAGGTCGCGATGTCCAGCGTGCGGATCGCGCCATAGATCGTCTCGCCCAGGCCGCCCGATCCGACGATGCCCGCGATGACCACCATGCCGAAGGCCATCATCAGGCTTTGGTTGATGCCCGCCATGATGGACGGGATGGCGAAGGGCAGCCGGATCTTCCAGAACATCTGCGCCCGGCTGGCGCCGACCGCCTGGCCCAGTTCCAGGAACTCGTTCGGGGTCTGGCGGATGCCGAGGGCGGTCAGGCGCATCGCGGGGGGCATCGCGACGATCACGGTGGCGACCAGCGCCGTCGCCGGGCCGAAGCCCAGAAGCGCGATGGCGGGCAGCAGATAGATATAGGGCGGCAGCGTCTGGATCAGGTCCAGCGCCGGGGTCAGCGCGCGGTCCAGGCGCGGCATCAGCCCGGCCAGCACGCCCAGGGGAATGCTGATCGCCAGCGCGATGACGCTGGCCGCGACGACCAGGGCCAGGGTCTGCATGGTTTCGGGCCAAAGGCCCATCGCGGCGCAGGCGAGCAGCGCCACCGCGCCGCCGATGCCGAAGCCCCAGCCAAGCGCGCTCCAGCCGATCAGGCCCGCGACCGCCGCCACGGCCCAGAAGGGCGGCAGCATCAGCAGCCACAGAACGGCGTGGTAAAGCCCTTCCAGCACCAGGCGGATGCCGTCAAAGATGAAGGCGGCGTGGTCCGACAGCCAGAACAGCGCGTCATCGACCACGGTGTCGAAGGTTGTGACAAAGCTTTCCATGGCTTATGCCGCCGCGCGGACTTCGGGTTCGCCGCGCACGCCCAGCAGCAGGCTGCGCGTGGTGACGACGCCAACGATGCCGCCGTTGTCCGCGATGGCGATGGCGTCGCTGCCGGTGCCGGTGATCTTGCCGATCAGTTCGTCGATGTCGGCCTCGGGCGAGCAATGGGGCAGGCTGTCGGGCGACAGGCCGGGCGACTGGCGGCGCCATTGATCGACGGGCACCATCACCGAATGCGCCTTGACGAGGTGCAGGCGGGAAATGCCCGCGACGAAATCCGCGACATACTGGTCGGCGGGGTTCATCACGATCTGCTCGGCGGTGCCTTCCTGGATGATCACCCCGTCCTTCATAATGGCGATGCGGTCGCCGATGCGGATCGCCTCGTCCAGGTCATGGGTGATGAACACGGCGGACTTTCCCAGATCCTTGGTCAGCTGGCGGAACTCGTCCTGCAACTGGCGGCGGATCAGCGGATCCAGCGCGGAAAACGGCTCGTCCATCAGGATGATCTCGGGATCCGAGGTCAAGGCCCGGGCCAGGCCCACGCGCTGCTGCATCCCGCCGGACAGTTCGCGCGGATAGCGCAGCTTCCAGTCCGACAAACCGACCTTGGCCAGGGCGGCTTCCGCGGCGCGGTTGCGTTCGTCACGCGGCACGCCCTGCACCTCCAGCCCGAAGGCGGCGTTTTCCAGAACGGTGCGCTGCGGCAAAAGGGCCACCGACTGGAACACCATGCCGATATGGCGGGCGCGGGTTTCGCGCAGGGCGGCGGCGCTCAGGGAGGACAGGTCGCGGCCCTTGACCAGGACCTTGCCGAGGCTCGGCTCGATCAGGCGGTTCAGCAGCCGGATCAGGGTGGACTTGCCGGATCCCGACAATCCCATGATGCAGAAAATCTCGCCCCGGCGGACCTGAAGCGTCGCATCGGATACGCCAACGACGCAGTTGTATTCCTTCAGGATTTCCCGCTTGGTCAGGCCGCGTTCCGCGATCGAGCGGATCGCCTCGGCGCTGCGTTCGCCGAAAACCTTCCAGACCGACTGGCAGTCGATCAGAACCTCGTTGCTTTCCATATCCACCCTGTCTGTTTTTTATGGTCAGGCGGGCGGCCCTTTCGGGGCCGCCCGGACGGCGTCAATAGGACTTGATGTTGCTCCACCGCCCGATCAGGTCGCCATGCGCGGCGATCCAGTCGGCGACGGCCTCGTCCATGGTCTTGCCCTCGTTCACGGCGGCGTTGATCGCGGTGATGTCGGCCAGGGGCACGTAAACGCTGGCGATGATCTCGCGGGCCTCGGGATTGGCGGCCGAGAAGCCGTCCTGCCCGATCCAGTAATAGGTCTGGGGGGGCGGGAAAACGCCCTTGGGATCGGCCAGATACTTGATGTCGAACTTCTGCGCCATCCAGGACGGTTCCCAGATCGTGACGGCGATCCATTCCTGGCGGTCGGTGGCGGCCTTCAGCGCGGCGGTCATGGCGGCGGTGCTGCCTTCGACCAGCTGAAGATCCAGGCCGTATTCGGACACCGCGTTGGCCGTGTCGCGCATCAGGCCGGCGCCCGGTTCGATGCCGACGATCTTGCCGCCGAACTTGTCGGCGTTCTCGTTCAGCTGCTCGATGGAATCGATGGGCACGTATTTCGGCACGGCGATGCCCTGATACAGCCCGTGCGACACCGGCGAGATCTTCTCGAGACGGTTCTTGTTGCGCTGCCAGTAATCCGAGGCGACGTAATCCGTCTGCGACGCCAGGATCTGCACGTCGCCCTTGGCCAGCGCCGCATAGGCGATGCCCCATTCAGAAAATTCGGTCACCTCGACGGTGTAGCCCTTGTCCTCCAGCACCTTCTTGGTGATGCCGGTGATGGGGGTCAGATCCTCCCAGGCCATTGTGCCCATCTGGATCACCTTGTCGTCCTGCGCCATGGCGGGGGCTGTCAGCCCCAGGGCGACGGCGCCTGCCATGATGGCTTTCAACATCGTGCGCATGGTATCCTCTCTGTTTGTCCAATCGTCGGGCCGCGACCGTCCGGCGCCGCGCAAGGCGCGCGCGGCGGACGGTATCCGGCCCGTTTGCTGGTTGTCTGGTGATCGGGGTCGTCCCGTAGCTTTCCCCCGACCGGGATTCCCGGTCCCGGCTGCCAGCGGTTATCCGCTATCGGCTGCCGCTGGGGCAAACGAGAATATGCTGCACCGGCGCATTAGAAATTCTAGCGCAGGACGCGCGCCGTCAGCCCTGCTGCTTCAGCGAAGCCAACATATGGTCCACGAACGCAGCCACGCCCGGCCGCTTCAGCGATTTCTGGCGGCAGTTGAGGAAATTGCCGCGCCCGATGGTCAGGGGGCCGGGATGGGCCAGCACCAGGCGGCCGTCGCGGATCGGCGCGTGGACCATGTGCTGCCAGCCCAGCATCACGCCTTCGCCGGCCAGGGTCGCGGCCATCAGCAGGTTGACCTTGTTGGTGGACAGGCTGAAGGGCGCCCCGGCCCAGGTTGCGCCCTGCGCCCGGAACCATTCCTTCCAGCCAAGCGGCTGCCAGCCGATCGCCTCGGCCGACCAGTGGCGGTCGTGCAGGTGCAGCAGGTTCACCCGGTTCAGGCTTGCGGCGTCGTCAAAGGGGCCGTGCGCCTCCAGGAAGGCCGGGGTGCAGACGGGCTGCGCCACCTCGGGGAACAGGAAATGCAGCTCCTCGCCCACCTCGCAGCGTTCGTTGCCGCACAGGATCGACAGGTCCACCTCGGAATAGTTGCGCAGGGTGTCGTCGGCGTCGGACGCCAGCACCACGAAGCCGATCTCGGGATGGGACTGGCGGAAGCTGTCGATCAGCGGCTTCAGCCAGAACGAGGCCATGCCGTCCGTGGCCGAGATGGTGATGGTTTCCGGCCCGTCCTCGCCCGCCAGGACCGAAACGGCGGCGCTGATCGTGTCCAGCCCGTCGCTGACGGCGGCGTAAAGGCTGATGCCTTCGGGCGTCAGTTCCAGCGCGTTGTGCTTGCGCAGGAACAGCTCCACCCCGAGCGCGCGTTCCAGCAGCCGCACCTGCTGGCTGATCGCGCCCTGCGTCACGTTCAGTTCCCGCGCCGCCAGCGTAAAGCTGAGATGCTTGGCCGCCACCTCGAATGTCGCGAAAGACCCAAGCGAGGGCAGGTAACGACGCTTGATCGGCGGCATGTCGGCGGTGATCCCTTGTTGACGGGAAATCACTCTAGCCGGGCCTGCCATTCTTTCCAACGCATATAAGCATTGGCGCCGATCGTGTCGAAGGGATGCGGCGGCAGGCGAACGGGTTCCGCCTCGGCCGTGAAAAAGGCGGTGATGTCGCTTTGCCGGCCCATGGCCAGTTCGGCGGCGCCGATGCCGGTCAGCGTGCCCCGCGCGGTGCCAAGCCCGTTCTGGACGCAGGCCGCGTAAAGCCCCGTTTCCAATTCGCGCATGACCGAGACGTTGTTGCGCGACAGGCACAGGTGGCCGGACCAGGAATATTCGAAGCGGATGCCGCGCAGCATCGGAAAGCGGTCGTCGAACTTTTTCCGCATCGCCCGCACGGTGCGCGCCAGATCGCCCGCGCTGGTCTGCATGTCGGGCCGATAGTATCCGCCCTGCCGGATCACGATCCGGTTGCCGCCCTGCGCCGCGCCGACGCGGCGCACGGTGGTGCCCATCGGATCGGCGGGCGTCGCGCCCCAGCATTCCTGCCCGCCAAGCGCGCGGACGGCCTCGGGCGGAAGTTCGGCGGTCATGCAGGCGTTCAGCATCACGTGCATCAGCCGTCCGCGCTTGAAGCCGAAGCTTTCCAGGTGGCCGTTGTTGGCCATGATGACCTTTGGTGCGCGGATCTCGCCCCGCTCGGTCGCGAGGCTCCAGCCGTTGCCGCTTTCGATGCGCAGCACCGGCGAGTTCTCATAGATCCGCACGCCGTCGCGTTCCAACCCGGCGGCAAGGCCCTGCACATAGCCTGCGGGTTGCAGCATCGCCGTGCCGGGGGTGTAAAGGCCCCCCTGGTAATAGCCGGACCCGGTGATCTCGCGCATCGCCTGCGCGTCCAGCATCTCGTGCGGCTCGTTCAGTTCGCGCAGGTGGGCGGCATAGTGGATATTGCCCTCGATGCCCGGTTTCGAGGCGGCGGCGTTGATCTTGCCGGTCCGCTGGAAATAGCCCTCGGGAATGGCATAGTCCTGAACGGCCTCGCTCGCGAAGTCGATGGCCTTGCGGTTCAGCCTGGTCAGCTGCCGGTCGTGGCTGTCGCCCGCCCCGGCATAGTCTCCCGAGGTCAGCTCGTGCGGCAGGTCGATCATGAAGCCGGAATTGCGCCCGGTGCCGCCTTCGGAGATCCGCGCGGCGTCCAGGATTGCGATGTCCAGGCGGGGGTCGATCTGCTTCAGCCGCCGGGCGGCGGACAGGCCCGCGAAGCCGCCGCCGATGATGGCGATGTCGCAGCCTGCCTGCCCCTCCAGCCGGGCGCGGGCTGCTGTGGGCGGCAGGATCGCGGCCCAGCCGGCGGGGCCGTTGAAGATGGGGGTGCGGCTGGCGTCGTGCCGGGCCATCAGTCCACGCCTGCGTCCGAGTGGTCGGTCAGGTCCAGCCAGATGGTCTTCAGCTGGGTATACTGGTCATGGGCGTGGATGGAATTGTCCCGTCCGCCGAAACCCGACTGCTTGTAGCCGCCGAAAGGCGTCGTGATGTCGCCCTCGCCAAAGCTGTTGACCGTGACGGTGCCCGCCCGCAGCATCCGCGCGCCGCGCAGCGCCCGCTTGCCGTTGGCGGTGAAGATGGATGCCGCCAGCCCGTATTCGGTGTCGTTGGCCACCGCGATGGCTTCCTCGAAGCTGCCGACCTGGATCACGGTCAGGATCGGGCCGAAAATCTCCTCGACCGCCAGTTTCGAATCCCGGCCTGTCTGGACGATGGTGGGTTCGATGAAGCCCTTGGCGGGCGACGTGCCCCCCAGCAGGATCTTCTCGGATTGCGCGGCTTCCAGATAGGCGCTGACCTTGCCGAAATGGCTGGGGCTGACCAGAGCGCCGACACGCACTTCGGGGTCCAGCGGATCGCCCACGATCCATTCGCGGGCGTGCGCCTCGATCCGCTCCATCAGGCGGTCCTGGATGGCGCGATGCACGATCAGGCGCGACCCGGCGGAACAGTTCTGCCCCATGTTCCAGAAGGCGCCGTTGACCACGTGGGCGGCAACAGCGTCCAGATCCTCGGCGTCGTCCAGGACGATGCAGGGGTTCTTGCCGCCCAGTTCCAGCACGACCTCTTTCAGGTTGCTGTCCGCCGAATAGTGCAGAAAGCGGCGGCCCGTCGCGGTCGAGCCGGTGAAGCTGACCATGTCCACGTCGGGATGGCGGCCCAGCGGCTCGCCCACCTCGGAGCCCGACCCGGTGACGATGTTCAGCACGCCGTGCGGCAGCCCGGCCTCGGCCGCGAGTTCGGCGACGCGCAGCGCCGTCAGCGAGGTTTCCGCCGCGGGCTTCACCACCACCGAGCAGCCGGCGGCCAGCGCCGGGCCGATCTTCCAGGCCAGCATCAGCAGCGGATAGTTCCAAGGCAGCACCAGGCCCACCACGCCCACGGGTTCGCGCACGATCATGGCGATGTGGTTGTCGGACGCCGGGGCCACCTGGTCGTAGATCTTGTCGATCAGCTCGGCGTGCCACTTGATGACGTGGATCGTTTCCGGCACGTCCACGGTTTCGCAGTCGTAGATGGTCTTGCCCGCATCCAGGCTTTCCAGCACCGCCAGTTCGCGCGCGTTACGTTCCATCAGCTTGGCCAGCTTGATCAGGACTTCCTTGCGTTCGGCCGGATGTAGGCGCGACCAGCGGCCGTCCTCGAAGGCCTCGCGCGCCTTTTCGACGGCGAAATCCACGTCCTCGGCATTGCAGGCGGCCACTTCGGTCAGCGCCTCGCCGGTGGCGGGGTTCGTGGTGGTGAAGGTCTTGCCCGAGATCGCGGGACGGAAGCCGCCGTCGATAAAGGCGTTCTGCGGCAGCACCAGCGATGCGGCGATGGCCTTGTATTCCTCGGTGGTCAGAAGATCGCTCATCTCAGTTCCCTTCCGTGATCGCCTTGACGGTGGTTTTCAGCGTGCGGATCACCTGTTCCAGCGCGCGCTTTTCATCCTTGTTCAGCCCCTTCAGCGGCGGGCGCATGGGACCGGCGCGCAGGCCTGAAACCTCGACCCCGTGCTTGACGCATTGGATGAACTTGCCGCCCTGTTCCAGGACCCGCATCAAGGGCAGCATCGCCGACATGATCCGGCGGCCCTTGTCGAAGTCGCCTTCCACCGCGCAGGCCTGATACAAGGCGATGTGTTCGTCGGGCAGGAAGTTCGAGCCTGCGCAGATCCAGCTGCGCGCGCCCCAGGCAAAGAATTCCAGCGCCTGGTCGTCCATGCCGCAGGACATCTGGATATGCGGATAATCGCGCGCGAGAAGATGCACCCGGTTGATGTCGCCCGAGCTTTCCTTGATGCCGATGACGTTCCTGGACCGGCCGACGCGGTCCAGGAACGCGGTGCCCATCTCGACCGACATGCGGCCGGGATAGTTGTAAAGGATGATCGGCAGCCCGCAGGCCCGGTCGATGGCCAGCGCGTTCAGGGCGTTTTCCTGTTCGGTCGGCACGGAATAGGGCGGGGTGCCCAGCAGGATCGCGTCCGCGCCCATTTCCTTCGCGCCCTGGGCCAGGGCGATGCTGTCGGGCGTGCGCATGGCCCCGGTGCCGACGATCACCGGCAGGCGGCCATTGGTGCGCTCGGTGATGAAGCGCGCCAGTTCCAGCCGTTCCTCCACGGTCTCGGCATAGTTCTCGCCCGTGGATCCGCCCGAGATCAGGCCGTGGACGCCCGCCGAAATCAGGCGCTCGATCAGCTCGGCCAGGGCATCGAGGTCGAAGGATCCGTCCGCTTGGAATGGGGTGATCAGCGGGGTGTAGATGCCTTCCAGCACCATCCGGGGGGTCATGCGGGCCTCCTGTCCAGCAGCGTGTTGCGCCAACTGCTACGCCCGTCATGGCGTTTTCCGCAAACGACAATATTCTGGGATGGCGCATTAGAAAAACTATGCGGAGAGGCTGATGGACGACGTGGCGGTGGTGGTCGGGGCTTCGGGCGGCATCGGGGCGGCCTTGCTGGAGGAGTTGCGGGACAGGGGCCGATTCGCCCGGGTGATCGGCCTGTCGCGGCCGGATCTGGATCTGACCGATCCCGCCGGCATCGCGCGGGCGGCAGGGCACGTGGCGGCCAGCGGCGCGCCCGCGCTGGTCATCGTGGCGACGGGCCTGCTGCACGGCCCGGGGATTGAGCCGGAAAAGACAATCCGTGCCCTGGATCCCGAGGCCATGGCCCGGGCCTTCGCCGTCAACGCCATCGGCCCGGCGCTGGTGCTGAAGCATTTCCTGCCGCTGATGCCCCGCGACCGGCGGTCGGTCTTTGCGGTGCTGTCGGCCAAGGTGGGCAGCATCGGCGACAACCGGCTGGGCGGCTGGTATTCCTATCGCGCTTCCAAGGCCGCGCTGAACCAGATCGTGCGCACGGCGGCGGTGGAACTGCGCCGCACCCATCCCCGGGCCGTCTGCGTGGCCTTTCATCCCGGCACGGTCGCGACCGGCCTGTCGCGGAAGTTCGCCAAGACCGGCTTGCAGGTGCAGCAGCCGCCCGAGGCCGCGCGCGCCCTGCTGGACAGCATCGACCGATTGGCGCCCGAACAAAGCGGCGGCTTCCTGGACCGCTTCGGCGCCCCGATCCCCTGGTAGGGCGGGCCTTTCGGTTTTTGCGCCGGCCCGGCCCTTCGCGTGGAACGCCCGGCCATCCGGCGGGTTGACCCACCGATCGCATCAGGAAGGACAGCGCATGAGCAAGGCCACGTTGACGCTGGACGGCATGGCCCCCCTTGAAGGGACGGCAGAAGCCGGAGGCGACTATATCCGCTTCCAGACCCATGGCGGCATCGACGCCGAGGGGCTGGAGCGCCTGCACAAGGGCCAGATCGAGATCGACGGCAAGACCGAACGGGTCATGTTGAAAAACGCCCCCTCCCGCCCCGACGCCGACGGCATGTGCGAATTGACGCTGCAACGGTTCCAGCCTTCGTCCGTCTGATCCCCCATCCCCCGCGGCCTGTCCGCCAGTCACGGAGTGCCGATGATGACCATGCCAACCGTTTCCCGGCGCGGCTTTCTGCAAACCTCGGCCATGGGGGCAGGAATGGGCGGCTTGGCGCTTGGCCTGGGGACCGCGCAGGCGCTGGCACAGACCGCCGGGCGCGCCATCGGCACCGGGCAGACCCCGCCCGCCGATCCGCTGGAACGCAACGCCGCGGGCCGCCCCGAGCCGGAACTGGACGCCGCCCCGCGCCCGACGCCGCCCGAAAACCGCCTAGGCTGGGCGGTCTGCGGGTTGGGGCATTTCGCGCAGAACTACGCCATTCCCGCCATCGGGCGGTCGTCCGAGGCGAAGCTGACCGGCCTGATCTCGGGCAACCGCGACAAGGCGGGGGCCGTGGCCGCCGCCTGGGGCGTGCCCGACGACGCGATCTTCGATTACGGGATGCAGGGGCTGGCCCAGAACGACGCCATCGACATCGTGTACGTGATCACGCCCAACGCCATCCACGAGGAAAACGTCATCGCCGCGCTGGAGGCCGGAAAGCATGTTCTCTGCGAAAAGCCCTTCGCCCACAATTCGGCGGCGGCGCAGCGGATGATGGACGCGGCCCGCGCCGCCGACCGCAAGATCATGATCGCCTACCGCGCCCATTTCGAGCCGAACAACACCGCCCTGAAGGACATGGTGGAAAAGGGAGAGCTGGGGGACATCTGGTACGCGACCTCGGACCATCACCGGCCCCTGGATCCCGCGGTGGAGCGCGACCAGTGGCGGATGGTGCGCGATCTGGCGGGCGGCGGGTCGTTCATGGACATCGGCATCTATTCGCTGAACGGTCTGATCTGGCTGCTGGACGAGGTGCCCGAGCGTCTGATCGCCACCACCTTCTCGCCCGAGACCTCCGACGGCCGCTTCGGCGAAGTCGAGGCCATCGCGCAGGTGCAGCTGGTGTTTCCCTCGGGGCGGCGGGCCAGCATCTCGTCGGGCTACGTCGCCAACAAGAAGCGAATCGACCTTTGGGGCTCTGGGGGCGTCGCGGTGCTGGATCCGGCCACGGAATACAGCGGCAACCGGCTGATGGTCACCACCGCCCAGGGACAGGAAACGCCGAAACCCTCGGGCCCCAGCGAACAGCAGTTCACCGGAGAGATCGACCATTTCAGCAAGGCGGTGCGCGACGGCGTCCCGATCCTGACCCCGGCAGAGATGGGCCTGCGCGACATGCACCTGCTGGAGGCGGTCTACATCTCGGCGGAACGCGGGGAATGGGTCGCGGTCAACCCCGACGGCACGCTGCGGGACGCGGGCTAGCGCCCGGTGATGCCCTCGATGGGATGCGGCGGGACCGGGCGCGTCACCAGGTGATTGCGGCGCTTTTCGTAAAAGGCATTGCCGCCCGCGACCAGGACATAGTGCATGTTGTCATAGGGAAAGCGGTGTCCCGCCGTATGGAAGAACATCGCGTTGCCGATCAGGGGATGGCGTTCGCCGCGCAGGACGGACCGGGCGGCCTCGCGCAGTTGGGGCGCGGTCCGAAGGTTCATCTTGCGCTTCATGATGCCCGGCGCGAACTGGTTCTTTTGCGCGACCACGCCGCAGACCGACCGGGGATACTGGCCCGATTGCACGCGGTTCATCACCACGCTGCCCACCGCGACCATGCCGTCCCGGCTGGAGCGGTTCGATTCGAAATACATCGCCCGTTCCATGCATTCCTGTTCGGACATGCGATGCCCGAAGCCGCAGCCCGCCAGCACCAGAACCGCCGCAAGGGACAGCCCTGCCCGAAACCTTGGGATCGTTCTCATCGCCTGCCCCTGCCCTGCTTGTTGTTGCAGGATGCTTAGCAAGAACCGCGATGCCGCCGCAAGCTGGCGCTCAGCCGTCCCTTTCGATCACCCCTTCCACTTCCGGCGCCGCCACGAACCGCCATGCCCGGCGCGGCCCCGCCATGACGTTGAGGTAGTAGAGTTCGAACCCGTGGGGGGCGCCGCAGGGGTGGTGGCCGCGGGGCACGAGAACCACCTCGCCATCCTTCACGGCCATGCATTCGTCCAGGGCGCCGTCGTCGGTATAGACCCGCTGCACGGCCCAGCCGTTCTTGGGGTTCAGGCGGTGGTAATAGGTTTCCTCCAGATAGGTGATGCGGGGAAAGTCGTCCTCGTCATGGCGGTGGGAGGGATAGGAGGACCAGTTGCCCGCGGGCGTGAAGACCTCGGTCACCAGCAGCGCGTCGCACCAGTCCTCGGCCTCCATGGCGATGTTGTTGATCCAGCGGGTGTTCGGCCCCTTTCCCCGCTGCGTCAGCGTGATTCCGTCCGGGCCGATCCGGCGTGCCTCGTGCCCGCCCCGGCCCGGGGCGGTGCAGACGGCAACGGTGCAGTCGGTCGCGGCCTCGGCCCGCCAGTCCTGCCCGGGCGGGACATAAAGGCAATGCGGCGGCGTTTTCTCGAAGACGTCCATGCGGTCGCCCAGTTCTCCCCAGTCCCGGCCTGCCGCGTCGATCCGTGCGCGGCCCTCGACCATGACCAGGATCGCCTCGCGGTCGCCGGTCGCCTCGGACACGCTGTCGCCCGCGCGCAGGCGATGAAGCGAGAAGCCCACGTAGCGCCAGCCCGCTGATTGCGGGGTGATGCGGTGGACCTCGCCATGGGTGCCGAAGGGTTTGCGAAGAAGATCAGGCATGACCGCTCCTGCTTTGGACGTTAAATATCCCGGGGCTTCGAGGCGCCCGGAAAAAGGTCCAGTGGACCTTTTTCAGCCGAGAAGGGGCCGGCAGGCCCGAGCGGGGGCTGGCCCCCGGCCTTCGCCGCCGTCAGGCGGCAACCGCGCGGTCCAGCCCCGCCTCGGCCGCTGCGGCCTTCAGCGCCTTCAGCCCCATGGACTGGTATTCCAGCGGATCACGCTTGTCGGGGTCCTGCTCGGCCTCGATCACCAGCCAGCCGTCATAGCCGTGCTCTGCCAGGATGCGCAGCAGGGGCACGAAGTCGATGGCGCCCTCGGGGTCGCCCGGCACGGTGAAGGCCCCGGCCAGGACGCCTTGCAGGAATGACAGGTTCTCGTCGCGCACCCGCCGCGTGACGTCGGGGCGGATGTTCTTGGCGTGGAAGTGGGCCACGCGGGCGGCGTGGCGGCGCAGCACCGCCTCGGGATCGCCGCCGCCGAAGGCGCAATGGCCCGCGTCGAACAAAAGGTGCGTGGCGGGGCCGGTCGCGGCCATGAAGGCGTCGATCTCGGCAGGGGATTCGACCACCGTGCCCATGTGATGGTGATAGGCGAGCGTGATCCCCTGGGATGCAAGATAGGCGGCGAACTCTTCAATCCTGGCGCCGAACGCGGCCATCTCGGCGGCCGTTAGCCGGGGGCGGTCGTTCACGGCCCTGGCGGGATCGCCATGCACGGTGTTCGAGCATTCGCAGACGATGCAGACGGCGCAGCCGTTGGCCTTCAGCTTGGCCAGGTGCGGCTGCACGGCGGCGATCTCGTCGGCGACGCTGCCTGTCAGCAGGTTGGTCGAATACCAGCCCGAGATGAAGGCGAGGCCATAGCGGCCCAGCAGCGCCTTTAGCGCCTGCGGATCGTCGGGCCAGCGGTGGCCGTTCTCGATGCCGTCAAAGCCGATCACCTCGCCCGCCTCGCGCAGGATCCGTTCGGTCGGGATATGGGCGCCGATGGTCTGGTCGTCGTCGTTGGCCCAGGCGATCGGGTTGGTGCCATAGCGGATCATGGATGCTTCCTTTCAGTTCACCAGCCGCGCGCGGGCGGCGTTTTCGAGATAGGTCTTGTAGGCCTCGCGCAGCGTCTCCGTGCTGCCCACGGCAGGAACGGCCACGTCCCACCAGTGGCCCGCCTCCTCGGTCAGGCCGTGGGCGGGTCCGTCCTTGGCGGTGGTGTCGATGACGATCACCGTGGGGATCGGGCGGCCCCGCGCGGCGGCGATCTGCGCCTCCAGGTCGGCGATGTCCGCCGCCTTGACCGCATGCGCGCCCATGGACCCGGCATGGGCCACATAGTCGATCTGCGGCTGGTCGGCGACGTTGCAGTCCACATACATGTTGTTGAACTGCGCGCCGCCGCAGACCTGCTGCAACCGGTTGATGCAGCCGTAACCCCGATTGTCGGTCAGCACGACCGTGAAGGGCACCCGCCGCATCACCGCCGTCGCCAGTTCGCTGTTGGCCATCATGTAGCTGCCGTCGCCCACGAAGCAGACCACCTCGCGGTCCGGGCAGGCCAGCTTTAGCCCCAAGGCGCCCGCGATCTCGTAGCCCATGCAGGAATAGCCGTATTCCATGTGGTAGCCGCCCTGGGCGGGCTGCCACAGCAGCTTCAGCGCGCCGGGCATGGTGCCGGCGGCGCACATGGCGATGGCTTCGGGCGCGGCGCGTTGCACGGCGCCGATCACCTGGGCGTCGGTGGGCAGGTCGTTGCTGTCGCCGGGCGCGGCGCAATGGGCGTCCACGGCGGCCAGCCAGGCGGCGCGGGGGGCGGGATCGAAGGCCGCGCGGTGATCGCCCAGGGCCGCCGTCAATTTCTCCAGCGCCACGCGGGCGTCAGCCACCAGCGGCTCGGCCCCGTGCTTGGCGGCGTCATAGCCGTGGACGTTGATCGACACCAGCCGGGCGTCGGGGGCGAACATCGTCCGCGAGCCGGTGGTGAAGTCCTGAAGCCGCGTGCCGACGCCGATCACCAGATCCGCATCCCGCAGCACGGCGTTGGCCGCCGCCGACCCGTCCACGCCGGATGCGCCGAAGTTCAGGGGATCGGACTGCGCCAGCGACGACTTGCCCGCCTGCGTTTCCGCGACCGGAATGCCGTGGCGGGCGGCAAAGGCCGAGAGCGTTTCCTCGGCCCCCGAATAGATCACGCCCCCGCCCGCGACGATGGTGGGACGCTTCGCGGCGCGGATCAGGTCGGCCACCCGCGCCAGCTCAGTCGCATCGGGTTCGGGGCGGCGGATGCGCCACACGCGGGGTTCGAAGAACGCCTCGGGCCAGTCGTAGCCTTCCGCCTGGGTGTCCTGACAGAAGGCGAGGCACACGGGGCCGCAGTTGGCGGGATCGGTCATCACCCGCAAGGCGCGGGGCAAGGCGGTCAAAAGCTGCTCGGGCCGCTGGATGCGGTCGAAGTAGCGCACCACCGGGCGGAAGCAGTCGTTGGCGCTGACGGTGCCGTCGTCGAAGTCCTCGACCTGCTGCAGCACCGGGTCGGGGCGGCGCGAGGCGAAGACATCGCCCGCGATCAGCAGCACCGGCAGGCGGTTCACATGGGCCAGCGCCGCCGCCGTCACCATGTTGGTCGATCCCGGCCCGATCGAGGCGGTTACGGCATGGGCGCGGCGGCGCTTGGACGCCTTGGCGAAGGCGATTGCGGCATGGGCCATGGTCTGCTCGTTCTGGCCCCGCCAGGTCGGGAAGGCGTCGCCGATCCCCTGCAAGGCCTCGCCGATGCCCGCCACGTTGCCGTGGCCGAAGATCGCCCAAGCGCCCTCGACGAAGCGTTCGCCGTCCTCGGTCATCTGCACCGACAGCCAGCGGACCATGGCCTGGGCGGCCGTCAGCCTGATCGTTGCGCTCATCCTTGCACCTCTTGCGTCTTCGGTCGCGGCACGCCGCGCATCGCTTCCGTTCAGGGGCCGGTTCATGCCGCCACCTTTGCGCCCGCGCGCGCCTTGTCCCAGATCCCGCACAGCCGGCCATAGCGGCGCGCCATCTCGGCCACGGCCTCGTCGTCGGTCAGGTCGCCGTCCAGCCAGGCCCGCGCCACCGCGCCGAAGATCGTCCGGCCCACGGCAAAGCCCTTGACCAACGGGAAGCTGGCCGCCACCGCGAAGCTGTCGGCCAGGTCGGCCTCGGGCGCGTCGAGGCCCAGGACCACGATGCCGCGGGTATGGGGATCGTGCGCCTCGATGGCGGCGATGGCCTTGCGCCAGGCCACGGGCGAGGTCATCGGTTCCAGCTTCCACCAGTCGGGATAAACGCCCGCCGCATAGAACTGCCGGATCAGCGTGGCGGTGGTCTCGTTGTCCACGGGGCCGACCTTGGAGGGGATGATCTCCAGCAGGAACTCCAGGTCGTTGCGGCGCGCCGCCTCCCACAGGCGCTTCACCGTCCGCTCCTGGTCGGCGCGCGTGGCCGCATCGTCGTCAGGGTGGCAGAAGCACAAGACCTTGACCACGTTCTCGCGCGCCCACCCCTCCAGGCCGCCGCAGTCGAGGCCCAGTTCCGGCTCCAGCTCCAGCGGCCGCGACCCCGGCCACTCAGTGGGCCGCCCGATCCACAACCCGGTGCCCGACGCCGCGTGCAGCGCGTCGCGCCCGATGCGGTTGTCGCACAGGATGCCATAGCCCGCCTTGCCACCTTGGACCTGCAAGGCGGCGCGCAGGCACAGCTCCTTGAAGGCGCCGCCCTTGGCGGGGGTATATCCGGGCATCTGTTCCAGCTGCATCCGGTGGTCGAAGGCAAAGACCCGCATGGTGGACCAGTCGCCGCCGGTGCGCCGCTGCCGGTTGGTGGCCCAGTGGACCTGCTCCAGTTCCGGGTCATTGCGTAAATCAGGGCGGACCACGCCGCGCCTGAGGAAGAACTCGAGTTCCGTCAGCGAGGGATAGGCGGGCGTGCAGCCGTGGCGGCTGACCGCGAAGGCCCCGCAGGCATTGGCGTATTCCAGCGCCTTGGGCCAAGGCTCGCCGTCCAGCCAGCCCTTCATCAGCCCCGAAAAGAAGCCGTCGCCCGCCCCCAGCACGTTGAACACCTCGATGGGAAAGCCCGGCCCCGCCTCGCCTTCGTCCAGGCTGTCGGGAATGGCGCCCGTGAAGGCCACCGCGCCCGCCGCGCCCCGCTTGCAGACCAGCACGGCGGGGGTAAGGGCGCGCACCGCGCGCAGGGCGGCCACCGTGTCGGTGGTGCCGCCCGCGATGTGGAACTCCTCCTCGGTGCCCACGATCAGGTCGAACAGCGGCAGCGTCCCTTGCAGCTTGGCCGTAACCGCCGCGCTTTCCACGAACCGGCTTTCGCCCGCCCCGTGTCCCGCCAGCCCCCACAGGTTCGGGCGATAGTCGATGTCCAGAGCCGTCCGCGCCCCGTGCCTGCGGGCCAGCCGCAGCGCCTTCAGCACGGCGGCCTCGGTGCGCGGATGCGACAGGTGCGTGCCGGTCGCCAGCACCGCGCGGGCGTCGGCGATCAGCGCCTCGTCGATGTCGTCCTCGCACAAGGCCATGTCCGCGCAGTCGCTGCGATAGAAGATCAGCGGGAACCGTTCCTGATCCCGGATGCCCAGGATCACCAGCGCCGTCAGCCGCTCGGGATCGGTTTTGACCCCGCGCACGTCCACGCCCTCGCGCACCAGCTGCTCGCGGATGAAGCGGCCCATGTGCTCGTCGCCCACCCGCGTGATCAGCCCCGAGCGCAGCCCCAACCGCGCCGTGCCGCAGGCGATGTTGGTGGGGCTGCCGCCGATATACTTGCGGAACGACCCCATGTCCTCCAGACGCCCGCCAACCTGCGCGCCGTAAAGGTCGATCGAACTGCGCCCGATGGTGAGGAGATCAAGGGTCTTGGTCATGGGATCGGTCCTTGTTCTGGGGTCAAAGCTGCGCGGACACGAAGTCCATGCTGGTCTTCAGCGCGCCCTTGGGGTCGGCGGCCTCGTGAACGGCGGTGGCGAAGGGCTCGAAGCTGAAGGGGCCGTCATAGCCCGCCGCCAGCAGTTTCCGGATCTGCGGCAGGTTCTCCAGCCGGTCCGCATCGTCCACCAGCACCCGGTGCGCGTCCAGCATCTCGTCCACCGCCACATCGGCGTCGGTCACGCCCGAGATGTGGACAAGGCCGGTCCAGTCCGGGAAGAACTCGGTTTCTCCCGCCAGGTGGTGGTGGAAGGTGTCGTGCATCAGCTTGTAGGTGTTCCCGCCCCCCGCCGCCTGGATGGCGCGGATCGCCTCGGCCTTGCTGCGCAGCGACGAGACAGGAAAGCCCAGCGGCTCCACCAGCCCGGTCAGCCCGCGCGTGTCGAGGATCGTCTTCATGGCGGTCAGCGCGCCCAGCAGGTCGTCGAAGGCGACGGGCGTGCCGTCGTTCAGCGGGCACATGACCAGCGCCTTGGCCCCGCAGGCGGCGGCATAGTCGGCCATGGCCTCGGCCCGCGCGGGCAGGTCGCCCTTCCAGACGTTGAAGGGATAAAGCGCGTTGATCGACACGATGGTGACGCCGGCCTTCTCGGCCTCGGCCTTGATGTCCGCAGGCTCCCATTGGGACAGCACGTCGGGCAGGTCGTTGCGGATCTCGACCTCGGTGACGCCGAGGTCGCGGGCGGCGGCGAAGAAGTCGGGCAGCGGCAGCTTGGGCGCGGCGATATGGTTCAGGGCAAAGCGCATGGGGATCAGCCTCGGGCGTAAAGGGCGGGACGGTCGGGATAGGTGATGGCGACGGCCTCGCCCTCGGCCTCCTGCGCCTGGACGCAGGCATCCGAGGCCACGGCGGCCATGTAGCCGTCCCACGAGGTCGGGCCCGAGGCGGTGCCCTGGGCCGCGGCCTTCAGGAAGTCCTGCAATTCCACGTCGTAGGAGGCCACGAAACGGTCCTTCCAATCGGTCAGGATCGGGTTCTGCAAGGTGGCGTTCAGGCGGGTCTGGATCGCCATCGGCTCGGGGAGCTTGGCCGTGCCGTCCTCGCCCACGACCTCGCACTGGATGTCGTAGCCGTAATGGCAGTTCACGAAGATCTCGGTGTTGATCACCGTGCCCTTGGCGGTGGTCAGCGTCACGATCTGCGGGTCGCGCAGCTTGGCGTGGCTGCGCGCGCAGGACCGGGGGAAGGTCACGCGGGCGGACACATAATCGTCGTCCAGAAGCCAGCGGAACACGTCGATCTCGTGGATCAGCGTGTCGTGGATCGCCATGGGGGTGGTATAGGCTTCCGGCACGGTCGGGTTGCGGTGCGCGGCATGGACCATGATCGGCGCGCCGATCTGGCCATCCACGACCTTTTTCAGCGCGACATAGCCTTCGTCGTAACGGCGCATGAAGCCCACCTGAACCAAACGGGTGCCATGCGCCACCTCGGCATCGACGATGCGCTTGGCGCCTTCCGCCGTGGTCGCCAGCGGCTTTTCGCAGAAGCAGGGCTTGCCGGCGGCAATGGCGGCAAGGACATACTGTTCGTGCGTCGCGCCCCAGGAGGTGACCAGCACCGCGTCCACATCGGGGCTGGCGATCAGGTCTTCGCCCGTGTCGAAAACCGTGGCGTCGGGGGCGATGTCGGCGCGGACGGCCTCGGCCGAGGCGCGGTTCACGTCCGACAGCGCGGTGATGGTGCCGCCTTGCAGCACGCGGCTGATGCGGCGGGCGTGGTCGCGGCCGATGGCTCCGGTGCCGATAACGCCAATTCTGACGGTCATGGTGGGTCTCACTTCCAATATTTTTCGACGTATTGCTTGGTTTCGCGCAGCATGTAGCGGGCGCTGTCCTCGGCGCGGTCTTCCCAGGCGAAGACGCAGTTCGACAGCACGCCGTCGAACTTCATGTCGGCCAGGGTCGCGAAGAAGGTGTCCCAGTCGATCTCGCCCTGGCCGAAGTCCACGTGCTGGTGGACGCGGACCTTGGACCCCGGCGGGTTGACGATGTAGCGCAACTGCGAGGACTTGTTGTGGTCGTAGGTGTCGGCCAGGCGCACATGTTCCAGGTATCCTTCGGTCGCGCGCAGGTTCGCCACCATGTCGGGGCCGTAGAAGAAGGTGTGCGGCGCGATGAAGGAGGCGCGCACGCGGGGCGAGTTGATGGTCTTGATGATGTCCATCGCCGGGGCGATTTCCTCCAGCCAGTCCTCGGGGTGGGCCTCCAGCGACAGGGTGATCCCCTCGCGCTCCAGGATCGGGACCAGGATGTCCATGGCGCGGAAGAAGGCGCCCTCGCAGGTCTCGGGGCGGTGCAGGCCCGAGCGGTCGTTGAGGCTGCGGTCGGGGCTGCCGCCGCGACCGAACTCGCTGACGAACAGCGGACATTCCAGTTCCACGGCGAAGGCGATGGCGCGCTTCCAGTTGTCGATCGCCACCTCCCATTCGTCGGGATAGGGGCTGGCCCAGCGATACATCGGCTGGATCGAGGCCAGGCCCACGTTGTTCTCGCGCAGCGCCTGCTTGAAGGACTTGATCCGTTCGGGGAACAGCTTCGGGCGCGTCCACCACGAGAAGAAGTCGGGGCGGGGCGACATTTCCACATGGTCATAGCCAAGCTCGGCCACCTTGCGGACGGTATCCTCCAGCGACAGGTGGCGGATCATGTGCGGGTCAAGCGTGTGTTTCATCGGAGGTCTCTGGGGATCGGGTTCAAGGGCCGGGCGGGGCGGGGAGGAGGAACCCCGCCCGGCAGGGGCCGGTCACTTGCGGTAATCGGCCATGTTGGCGGGGGTGACCGGCTCGAAGGGGATCCAGTGTTCGGGCTCGACCGTTTCGCCGCTCGCGGCGGCGACGGCGGCGCGGACCGCCTGCTCGCCCTGGCCCGTGGCGTTCTGGTAGACGGTCACGTCCATCTGCCCCGCCTCCATCGCCGCCAGCCCGTCGGCGGTGGCGTCAATGCCGGCGATCACGATGTCGCCCTTGCCGGCGGCGGCGGCCAGCGCCTGCGCCGCGCCGATCGCCATTTCGTCGTTGTTGGCCACCACCGCGTCGAACTCGAGGCCCGCCGTCATCCAGGACGCGACCAGATCCTGGGCCTGCACGCGATTCCAGTTGGCGGCCTGCTTCTCGACAACCTCGACGGGACAGTCGGGACTGGCGAAGGCCTCCTCGACCATCCGGGTGCGCACAAGGGCGGCGTGGTTTTCCAAGGGACCCATCAGGATCACGGCCTTGGCGTCCTGGCGCCCCTTCAGGGCCTCGCAAACGGCGGCGGCCTCCAGGCGGCCGGCGTCGGTTTCCCGCGATCCCACATAGCCGGTGCCCTGGGGCATTCCGGTTTCCAGCTCGGCGGGCGGGTGGTTCACGTAGATCAGCGGAATGCCCGCGCCGGTGGCGGCGGCGGTGATCGCGGCGGTGCTGTCCCCATCCACCGCGTTCACGATGATCGCGTCCACGCCGTTGGCCACGAAGTTCTGGACCTGGTTCAGCTGCCTGGCCACGTCCAGCTGCGCGTCCTCGACCGACAGGGTGACGCCGGGGGTCTTTTCGGCCTCGGCGCGGATGCCGTTCAGCAGGATCGTCAGGAAGGGGTTGTCGAAGGATGTCATGGAAACGCCGATCTGCGTGTCGGCCAGGGCCGGAGCGGCCAGGGACAGGCACAGGGCGGTGGTGGCGATCAGTCTGGTCATGGCTTTGGTCCTTGAAAGGCGTGTCCGGGGAACCGGCATGCTGCCGGGGCGGTCCGGTGGCCGGGCCGCGCCGTCGATTTAGCTGGTCTTGCGGCGTTTGCGCTGGCGGTGGACGTCGGCCACCACGGCGGCGACGACGATGGCGCCCTTGATCATCTCCTGGTAGTAGGCGTCGAGGCGCAGGAACGTGAAGCCCGAGATGATGACCCCGAAGATGATCATTCCGATGGCCGTGCCCAGCACCGACCCGCGCCCGCCGTTCAGCGACACGCCCCCGATCACCGCCATGGCGATGGCGTCAAGTTCATAGGCCAGGCCCATGCCGGCCTGCGCGGTCTGGCCGCGGGCCGCGACCACCATCCCGGCAAGCGCCGCCAGCATCGCGGCGATGACGTAGACCTTGACCAGATGGCGTTCCACGTCGATGCCCGACACGCGGGCGGCCTGGGCGTTGGCGCCGATGGCATAGGTGAACTTGCCGTAGCGGGTGTATTTCATGGCGATGTGGAAGATCGCCGCCACCATGATGAAGATCACCACCGGCATCATGCCCGATCCGATCCAGGCGAAGCCTTCGGTCGGGAAGCTGATCGGCTGGCCCTTGGTGTACCACTTGGCGAAGCCGCGCACCGTGACCATGGTGCCCAGCGTGGCGATGAAGGGCGGGATCTTGGTATAGGCGATCAGCCAGCCGTTGATGAGGCCCACGATGGCCCCGCAGCCAAGCCCGATCAGCAAGGGCACGATCATCGGCAGGTCGGTCAGGCCCGGATAGACCGCGCGGGCATAGGTCGAGACCTGGGCGAAGGACATGGCGACCATCGCCACCGCGCCCACCACGGACCCGGACGACAGGTCGATGCCGCCCGAGATGATGACCTGCGTCACCCCCACGGCGATGATGCCGATGACCGACACTTGCAGGATCATGATCTTGAGCCGGTTCCAGGAAAACAGGAACGACTGGCCCTGGAAGATCCAGCCCAGGATCTCGAACACCAGGGCGATGCCGATCAGGACCAGAAGGATGTTGACCTCGGCCGGAAGCTTGCGATGGGCGCGCGGGGCCGGAGGGGCGGAGATGTCTTGGCTGCTCATGCGAATGGTTCCCTTACTTCGCCGCAAGCGACATGATCTTGACCTGATCCGCTTCCGCGCGGTCCAGGAAGCCCGACACATGGCCCTCGTGCATGACCATGATGCGGTCGGACATGCCCAGAACCTCGGGCAGTTCCGAGGAGATCATCAGAACCGCCACCCCTTGGGCGGCCAGTTCGGTGATCAGGCGGTGGATTTCGGATTTCGCGCCCACGTCGATGCCGCGGGTCGGTTCATCCAGGATCAGGATGCGGGGCTTTGTCAGCAGCCAGCGGGCGATCAGCAGCTTCTGCTGGTTGCCGCCCGACAGGTTTTCCACCGTTTCCTGAAGGTTCGGGGTCTTGACGCGCAGGGTGCGGGCCATGTCCTCGGCCAGGCGGTTGACAGCGGCCTGCTGGACGAAGCCGTACTTGACATGGCTGCGGGTGATCAGCGCCGACTGGATGTTTTCCAGGCAGTCGAGCGTCAGGAAGCAGCCGGTCTCCTTGCGGTCCTCGGTCAGGAAGGCCATGCCGTGGGCCATGGCCTGGGCGGGGGTCTTGATGGAAACCTCCTGCCCGTCGATCAGGATCTGGCCGCTGTCCGCGGGCGTCACGCCGAACAGCGCCTCGGCCACGTTCGACCGTTTCGACCCGACCAGACCGGCGAGGCCGAGGATCTCGCCCCGGCGCAGGCTGAAGGACACGTCGTGAAAGACGCCAGGCAGGGTCAGGTTGCGCACCTCCAGGATCGTCTCGCCGATGGGGCAGTCGACCTTGGGGAACATGTTGGTGATCTCGCGCCCCACCATCATGCGGATGATGTCGTCGCGGGTCACGTCGGAGGCGTTGTGGGTTCCCACGTACTTGCCGTCGCGAAACACCGTGAACTCGTCGGCGATCTCGAACAGCTCGTTCATCTTGTGGGTGATGTAGACAATGCCGATGCCGCGGCTCCGCAGGTCGCGGATGATGGCGAACAGGTGGTCCACCTCGCGCTCCGTCAGCGCGCTGGTCGGCTCGTCCATGATCAGCACGTCCGAGTTGTGGCTGACCGTCTTGGCGATCTCGACCATCTGCTTTTGCGCCACGGTCAGCTCGCTCACCTGCGCACGGGGATCAAGCTTGATGTTCAGCCGCGCGAACAGCTCGGCGGTCATCTCGGCCATCTTGTTGTGGTCGATCAGTCCCAGGCGGTTCTTCGGCTCGCGGCGGATCCAGATGTTCTCGGCCACCGTCATCCAGTTCATCAGCGCCAGTTCCTGGTGGATCATCGAGATCCCCTGCTCCAGCGCGTCCAGCGGCGAGCGCAGCGCGACGGTCTGGCCGCGCAGCCGGATCTCGCCCGCGTCGGGCTGATAGACGCCGGCGATGATCTTCATCAGCGTGGACTTGCCCGCGCCGTTCTCGCCCATCAGCGCGTGGACGGTGCCCGGGCGGATACGCAGCTGCACGTCATCCAGCGCCACCACGCCCGGAAACTCCTTGCGGATGCCGCTGATCGACAACACGCCCTCGCGCGCGGTGGCGGCGTGCACGCGGTCGATGGCGGCAGCGGTCCTTGGACTGACCATGGTCGTCCTCCGGTTTGGGAAAGGGTGCCGGGGCACAGGTCCGCCCCGGCGGCAAGGCTCAGTTCTTGGCCTGGTAATCCGCCAGATTCGCGGGGGTCACCAGTTCGAAGGGCACATAGACTTTGGTGTCCACGTCCTCGCCGCGCGCCAGCTTCAGCGCGGCGTCCACCGCGCCCTGGCCCTGGCCTGCGGCGTTCTGGAACACGGTCACGTCCAGGTCGCCCGCCTCCATGGCGGCCAGCGCGTCCTGGGTCGCGTCCACGCCGCCGACGATCACGTCATCCATCGACATGCCGGCGGATTTCATGGCCTGGATCGCGCCGATGGCCATCTCGTCGTTGTTGGAAATCACCGCGTCGAATTCCAGGCCCGAGGTGATCCAGTTCGTCATCAGGTCGGCGGCCTGCGTGCGCGACCAGTTCGCCGTCTGCTCCTCGACGATCTGGATGAAGCTGCACTCGGGGGTGGCGATCACGTCCTTGATGTCCTGCGTGCGCATCCGCGCCGCCTGATTCGAAAGTTCCCCCATCAGCACCACGGCCTTGGCCTCGGTCTTGCCGGCCTCCTTCAGCAGGCGGCAGATTTCCCGCGTTTCCAGGGTGCCGGACTCTTTCTCGTCCGAGGCCACGAAGGCCTGGTTTTCGGGAAGGTCGTCCACGTTGACCGGCTCGCGGTTGACATAAACCAGCGGGATGCCCGCGTCCGCGGCGGCCTGCGACATGGCGACCGTGGCGTCGGTATCCACCGGATTGACGATGATCGCGTCCACGCCCGAGGCCACGAAGTTCTGGATCTGGTTCAGCTGCTTGCCCACGTCGTTCTGCGCGTCCTCGATCTGCAAGGTCACGCCGTCCAGGCTGGCGGCGTGGTCCTGCATCCCGTTGCGCAGCACGGTCAGGAAATTGTCGTCAAAGAGCGCCATGGACACTCCGATATTCTCGGCCTGGGCAGCCGTTCCCATCACCGCGCAGATCGCGGTCGCCGTCAGCAGTCGCTTCATGGTCTTTCCCCTCCACTGATGGTGCGCTTGGCACCTTATTCGTTACCCCGTCCCGGACAGCGGGCCGCAGGAAGCCGTCCCTGCGGATGCAGGGTTCCGTCGGTCCGGTCTTTGGCAGGTGGCGACGACGATTCTCCTCGGGTCGTCGCACAAGGAACATCACCGAGGGCCGTTCCCCGGTCAATCAGGCCGTGATCGGTAAAACCATCATTCGTGATGGAAAATGACGCTTGCCATGATGGTTTGCCATCACGCGCGTCACAGGCTTTCCGGCGTCCAGATCTGGAAGGGCAGGAACCGCTGGCCGGGATTGTCGGTCAGCCCGTGGTCGCGGGCATGGACCATCAGGGCGATGGTTTCCTCGCAAACCTGGCGCAGGGGGGTGCTGATGACCACCGACAGGGTGCGGTCCTGCAAGGCCTCGCGCGAATCCGGGGTCAGTTCGTTCACCACCAGGGCCACGTCGCCGGGCTTGCGCAATTCGCGCAGGGCGGCGATGGCGCCCTCCATGCCTCCGCCCGCGCAATAGATGCCGACGATGTCGTTGTGGCGTTCCAACAGTTCGGTCACGGCCTCGTAGGTCAGTTGCCGCGTTTCCAGGTTGACCTGCGGGTTCAGCAGTTCGAAATCCGGGGCGTATTCGCGGAAATAGCTGCGAAATCCGGTTTCGCGCAGCTCGTGCCCGTGGAAGCGGTGCCCGCCGATAAAGACCGCGACCTTTCCGGGCCTTTTGGCGATCTTCGAGATCAGCCAGCCGACCGAGCGGCCCACCTTGATGTTGTTGGTGCCGACATAGCTTTCGCGCACGCCCTGCGCGAAATCCGACAACAGGGAAAAGGTCGGGATGCCGCGCGCGCGCAATTCACTGACGGCGGCCGTGACCTTGTGGTGGTCCAACCCCGTCGCCGCCACCGCGTCGACCTTGCCCGACAGCGCGGTCAGCAGTTGCTCCAACTCTCCCGGCAGGGTCGATTGCGCGAACCGCACCGTCACGCGGATCCGGTGCGATGCGACCTGCGCCGCGTGTTCCTGGAACAGGCGCGCGAAGTCCTGATAAAAGGGGTGGCGTTCCTTTTGCAGGATCAGCGCGACATGCAGTTCGGGCAGTTCGGCCATCAGCCGCGCCCGGATCGCGTTGGCGCCGTGGTATCCGATGCGCTGCGCGGCTTCCTGCACGCGGCGGGCGGTTTCCTCGCGCACCTTCAGGCGGCCGTTCAGCACGCGGTCGGCGGTGGCAAGGCTGACGCCCGCCTCGCGGGCCAGATCGGCGATGGTCGGACGGCGCATCCGGCCCTCCTGCTGGTGATGGAACATGTCAGAGGCCTGACGGTTTCACATCACCGCCCCGCCCGTCAAGGTTGCCAGCCGTCCCGAAGATCGACGGTCCGGCCGGCGGCGAGGGAGGCCAGGGCGGCTTCGGCCAGCCGCTGCGCCTCGTATCCGTCGCGGATGTCGGTCTGCGGGCGGCTGTCGATGAACAGCACCTCGCCGGCGCAATGCGCTTCCAGCCGCTGGTCGTATCCCAGCGGGCTGCGGCGGCTGTTGGTCATCGCGACCATCCGGCCAGATTGGGTCGGCATGGCCGCCGCCAGCGTGTCGATGTCGCCCGCGGCCCCGTTGCCTTCGTCGATCTGGCAGTCGCCGACGGCGTGAACGGCCGCGATCTCCTCGCCGCACAGGAAGCGGCCCTGGTCGAAATCGTGGATCGCCTGGTCGCGCAGCATCCCGCCCGAGCGGCGGACATAATCGACGGGCGGCGGGGCGGGGTCGAGGGTATGCATCGCCAGCTGTTCCAGCCGCCCCGCGGCGCCCGAGGCGATCCGGTCCCGAACGGCGCGGAAGTTCGGGTCGTACCGGCGCTGAAAATCCATCATGCAGCGGATGCCGGACGCCTCGACCGCTTCGGTCACGCGAGCGACCGTGGGCCAGTCCAGCAAAACCGGCTTTTCGCAGAACACCGCCAGCCCGCGTTTGGCGGCCGCCAGCAGCAGGTCGGCATGGCTGGCGGTGGACGAACAGATGACGATGCCGTCCAGATCGTTCGCCAGGACCTGCGCGGCGTCCGACCGCCGTGCGCCAAGCCGCGCCGCCAGCGCGTCGCAATCGGCCCGGGGATCGACCAGATGCGCGACCCTCACGCCGGGGAATGGCGGCGGCGTTCATCGCGTGGACCGCGCCGATGCGGCCCGCGCCGAAAATGGCAAGGCGGATCATGCCCGGGCCTCCGCCTCGATCCGGTCCACGCGGACCCAAGCCCCGGCGTCGCAGGATGCCAGCACGGCATCCGCCACGGCGGCGGCATGGATGGCGAAATGGATGACCTCGCCGATATCGCCGCCCGCGACGATCTGCCGCGCAAGCTGGGTCGCGGGGTTCTTGACGTTATTGAAGCCGGTCATCGCGACGCGTCCGCTGGCCTGCGCGGCGCGGGCCATTGCCGCCGCCTCTCGGGCGGTGCGGCCCAGGGGCTTCTCGCAGATCACGTGCTTGCCCGCTTCCAGGGCGGCAACCGCCATGTCGGCATGCAGAAAGGTGGGCGAGGCGATGGCGACCGCCTGCACGTCCTTTGCCGCCAGCAGATCGCGCCAGTCGCCGGTGCCGCGCGCGACGCCGAAGTCCCGCGCCCGGCGTTCCGCCCCTGCCGCGGCCGTTGTCGCGATCACGCGCCTTGCCGCGCGCAGCGGCATCTCGTACACCGTCGAGACCTGCGACAGCGCGATGGCATGGGCCTTGCCCATGTAGCCCGCGCCGATGACGCCGAAACCGACAGCCGCCATGTGTTTCCTCTGTTCCCGTGGCAGGCCAGGGGCGGGCCGCGCGGCCCGGCAAGCGCGGGCTTGAGGGGAAACCCTCAGACGCTTTCCGGCATGAAGATCTGGATCTCGGTGGCGATGGACCCGGCCTCGCCGTCCAGCCGGCCGATCAGGCGGGCCATGGTTTCCACGGCCAGCCGGGCCTCCAGCATGGGCTTCTGGTCGATGATCGCCTGCACCTCGCGGGCCTTCAGCATGAGGCGGCGTTCGGGGGTCAGCTCGTGGGTGACGATGGCCAGAGGGCGCGACCGGCGCAGGGGGGCAAGCGCCGCCGCCAGTTCCGAACAGCCGGTGGTGCACAGATAGATGCCTCGCAGGTCGGGATTGGCCCGCGCCGCGCGCAGGGCCATGGCGGCGGCGGTGGCCTTGTCCTCGTGCGTTTCCAGCACCTCGCTGACGCGGACGGCGGGATGGCGTTCGGCCAGCACGTCGATAAAGCCGCCGCTGCGCGCGCCATGGCCCGGCATGTCGAAGCGGCCGATCAGCACCAGCGCCTCGCCCCCGCCCTGCCCGATCAGATAGCCCATCAGGTCGCCCGCCACGCGCCCCGACTGGCGGTCGTCGGGGCCGACAAAGGCGGCGCGGCCCCGGGCGGGCACGTCGTCGGCCATGGTCACCACGGGGATGCGCGGGGGCAGCGCCTCGATCGCGGCGACGATGGGGGCTGCCGCGGGCACGGTCAGGATCATTCCGTCGGCCCAGGCGGCGGCGCGGGCGATCCGGTCGGCGATGCGGTCGGGCTGCGCGGGGTCGATCTGTTCGACCTGGAACATCAGGTTCAGGTCGCGGTGGATGGCGCGGGCCTGGTCGATCCCGCGCCGCAACTGGTCGTGGAAGGGGTTCGCCGGCGGCTGGATCAGAACCGCGATGCGCTTGGCCGCCCTGGGCCTGATCACCAGGCCGCGGTCCAGCCCCAGGCGGCGGGCGGCGTGCAGGATCGCCCTTTCCTTGTCCGCCGAGACCCCGCCGCGCCGGTTCACCACCCGGTCCACGGTCGCCACCGACACGCCCGCGGCGCGGGCCACGTCCTCCAGCGTCACCTTCGCCATGATCCCCCCTTTTTGCGCGCGAGACTGGCGGATTGAGGGCTTCCCCTCAAGTCCTTCCTTTGTCCCGCGCGACCTGGCCGGTAATCCTGCCGGTGACGGAGGACAGCCATGACCATCACCATCACCACCGCGCCCTGCTGCTGGGGCGTGGACGACATCGCGAACCCGAACCTGCCCCCCTGGCGGCAGGTGCTGAGCGAGGCCGCAGCCGCAGGCTATGGCGGGCTGGAGCTTGGACCCCATGGCTACATGCCGCTGGACCCCGAGGCGGTCGCGGCGGAACTGAGCCTGCGCGGGCTGTACGTCGTCGCGGGCACGATCTTCGACAATCTCGTGGACCCTGCCAACCGCGACAGCCTGGAACGCCAGGCCCGCCGGATCTGCGCGGTGATCACCGCGCTGCCCAAACCCCCGCTTGCCGCGGGCCAGCGGTTCGCGGCGCCCTATCTGACGGTGATGGACTGGGGGCACGAGGCGCGCGATTACGCCGCGGGCCATTTCGACCGCGCGGTGCGGCTGGACGATGCGGCCTGGGCGGGCATGGTGGCCAATATCCGTGCCGTCGCCCGCATCGCCCGCGACGAATGGGGCGTGCGCGCCGTGATCCACCCCCATGCGGGCGGCCACATCGAATTCGCCGACGAGATCGCCCGCATCGCCCGCGACGTGCCTGCGGACGAGGCGGGTCTGTGCCTGGACACCGGCCACGCCTTCTATGCCGGAATGGATCCGGTCGCCGCGCTGGACCGCCATTGGGACCGGCTGGACTATATCCACTTCAAGGACATCGACGCGGCGAAACACGCCGATGTCATGGCCCGCCGCATCCGCTTTTTCGACGCCTGCGCCGAAGGCGTGATGTGCCCCATCGGCGACGGCTGCATCGACTATCCCGCGATCAAGACCCTGCTGGACCGGCGCGGCTATGCCGGCTTCGTCACCGTGGAACAGGAACGCGACCCGCTGAACGCGGGCGGATCGCTGGCCGATGTCGGGAAATCCCGCCGTTATCTTGAAACCGTGGGCTTTGCCCGCCCCTCCCAGGAGACCGCCCGATGATCAACGGCACCCGCTTGACGAAATCCGCGATCCGCTGGGGCATGGTGGGCGGCGGCAAGGGAAGCCAGATCGGCTATGTCCACCGGTCCGCCGCCCTGCGCGACGGCTATTTCGACCTGAAGGCCGGGGCCTTCGACCTGGACCCCGGCCGAGGCCGCGATTTCGGGGTCGAACTGGGCCTGGACCCCGACCGCTGCTATCGCGATTACGGGACGATGTTTGCCGCGGAATCCGCGCGTTCCGACGGCATCCGCTGCGTGACCGTCGCCACGCCGAACAACACCCATTATCCGATCACCCGCGCCGCGCTGCTGGCCGGGCTCCACGTCATCTGCGAAAAGCCCCTGACCTTCACCACCGCCGAGGCGCTGGACCTGCAAGCCATCGCCGCCGAACGCGGCCTGGTGGTGGGCGTGGCCTACGGCTATTCCGGCCACCAGATGATCGAGGAAGCCGCCCGCCTGGTCGCCGACGGCACCCTGGGCAGGATCCGCATCGTCACCCTGCAATTCGCCCACGGCTTCCACAGCCAGGCGGTGGAAGGGGACAGTCCGGCCACCCGCTGGCGCGTCGATCCGGCCTTTGCCGGACCCAGCTATGTCCTGGGCGATCTGGCAACGCATCCCTTGTACATCGCCCAGGTGATCTGCCCGGATCTGCGGATCAGGCGGCTGCTCTGCACGCGGCAAAGCTTTGTCGCGTCCCGCGCGCCGCTGGAGGACAACGCAACCGTGCTGATGGAATACGACACGGGCGCGGTCGGCACCTGCTGGACCTCGGCGGTGAACGCGGGGGCGATGCACAGCCAGAAGGTGCGGGTGGTGGGGTCCAGGGGCTCGGTCGAATGGTGGGACGAACATCCCAACCAGCTGCGGCTGGAAATCCAGGGCGAACCCGCGCGCCTGCTGGACCGGGGGATGCCCTATCTGCACCCGCAGGCGCTGGCGGACGACCGCATCGGCGCGGGTCATCCCGAGGGGCTGTTCGACGCCTGGGCGAACCTGCACTACCGCTTTGCCCTGGCCATCGAGGCTCATGAGGACGGCGAGCCGTCCCGCGTGTCCGGCCTGCGCTTTCCCGGCATCGCGGCAGGGGTCGAGGGCGTCCGCTGGGTGGAACATTGCGTGCGCTCCGCCGACGCGGGCGGAGTCTGGGTCGATTACGGCTGACGGCCCGGCGGCGATTGCCATCCTGTCGCCCGGGGGCGCTTCAATCCGATTGGGTCGCGGTCGGGACGGCATCGTCCGTGGCGGCGATGCCGCCCCTTCCCGGACGCAAACGGCGCCGCCCTAGCGCCGTTTCCGACGCGTGCCGCCGGGGACGCGCGACAGGAAGCCCGGCGGGCGGCGGCTGACCCATTCGGCAAATGCGGCCAGTCGGGGATGGGTGCGCAGCGCCTCGGGCGTGTTGAAGCTGCGGGCCAGATCCTTTTCGCCGATCGCCGCGTGGATTTCCTTGTGGCAGATGTGGTGCAGCAGCACGACCGGCCCCTTGGCGCCGCCCCGGGACCGCGGGATCAGATGATGCAGGCTTTGCGGCACGCCGGGCGGGATCGGGCGCAGGCAAAGGGGGCAGAGGGGATCGTCGGTCATGGCGCCCATATGGGAACCCGGCGGCCCCGGGGGAACGGCGGCGCCCGATCCGTGTTCACCGGCATTGAATTCCCCACGGGCCTGTGGTTCAGGCAAGGCCGATGAATGTCGCCGCTTTTCCCGGACAGGCCTTTCTTCCGGCCCAAGGCCCCGCCCCGATCCTGGCGGGCTTCGAATGCGGCCGGCTGCACTGGAACGGCCACGATCTGCTGGATTCCACGAACCACCTGCCGCAGGGCGCCATGGGGCATCATTACGCCGTGGCGCGGGATCAGGGGGTCGCGGGCGCGCGGGACGGGCTGTCCTGGCGCCACGACATCGCCGCGCGCGTGAATGCCGCGCCCCGGGGCTTTCCCGTCATCTGGGATTTCGTCCATTTCGACGCCCCGCCGCGCCCCGTCCGGCACGCGGTCGCCTGCTGCCTGGCCCTGCCCCCCGATGCCTGGGCCATCGCCGTGAACGAACCTTCGGTCGGACGGCGGGTGTCGGGCATGACGCCGGGGCGCGCGACCGACATGGCGCTGAGGATCATGGCGACCGCGGCCTGCCTGCCGGCCCGGCCCCGCTTTGCCACCTGCGATCCGTTCCACCACCTGCACCCCAATGTCTTCAAGGCGACCGACCGGCTGGTCGCCAGCGGCCATGTGCGGATGGTCGGCGTCAACTATTACCCCCATCACGCCGTCGAGCCGCTGCACCGCGTCCTGCGCGCGGTGGCCGACCGATACCGCCTGCCGGTGATGATCACGGAAACGGGCTGGCACGAGGGATTGCCCGCCGCGCGCCGGCGCTTCCCCCATGTCCGCGACCGTTGGGGCTGGCTGGCCCATGTCCAAGCCGAGATCGCGTTGTCGGGCGTGCCCGTCGCGGGCCTGTGCTGGTATCCCTGGCTGGACATGCCCGCCTGGGACGATCCCCGTCACGGACGCTGGCCTTGCGGATGGCCGGGACGGCAGGCGTGACGCATGGAAAAGGCCCGGGCATCCCCGGGCCTTTGGCCTGCGCGGCAGGGCCAGATGTCAGTCCCGCTGGGGCCATTCGAAGGCGGGCGCGCTTTCAAGCGCGGCGCGGTCGGCGGTGAAGACGATGAAATAATCGTCCTCGGAATCGCCGTCGCGGATCACCCGCAGCTGGTCCATCGAAACCGAGACGGTTTTCTCTCCCATGCCCAGGAAGCCGCCGATGTCGACCAGCACGGCCTTGATCTCGCCGGTTTCGCTGATCACCAGGTCGTCGATCTCGCCGATGCTGTCCCAACCTTCGTCGGCATCGTTATAGGTCGCGGTGGTGTCGGGATCTGTTTCGGACACGTAAAGGTTCTTTTCGATGAAATCGTCGGCCGACATGTCGGTCGGCGCCGCCGTGTAGCCAAAACCGCCCGCCGCCGATGCGGGCGCGGTCGTGGTCGTGGTCATGGTGGTGGCGGGCGCCTCGGTCGCGGGGGCCGGCTCTGCCGTCGTTTGCGCCAGGGCCGGGCCGGCAAGCATGGCGATCAGCGCGGTCGATGTCAGAAGCTTGGTCATCGTATGTCTCCTTCGTAAAATCCACAGGGGAAGTGACCGAAGAACCTGTCATATCAGGCAAAGTTCCGGCCGAATGTCCGGCAAGGGGCAAATCGGGCCGTCAAGGCGCCCCCGACACCGGCAACATTCCCCGGTCCGCAGCCGGGAACACAGCCAACAAAAAGCAAGCGCCGGAACATGACGATTGTTCGCCGGTTTGCATGTCGTCCACATCAATGGAGAGACGCCGATGGAACGTAGAACGCTTTTCGCGGCCGGAGCCCTGGCCGCCGTGATGCCCGTCGCCCGGCTGGCCTATGCGCAGACCGGAACCGACGCGGAAAAGCAGAACATCCTGCTGGCCGGGAACTTTGCTCTTCTCAGCAGCCGGATGGCGGCCGACAAGGCCGCGGACGCGGCGGTCAAGGCCTTTGCCGCGCTTGAAGTGTCCGAGCAGGAGGCCGTCGCCACCGCCTTTGGCGCCGCCCCGTCCGAGCAGCTGACGGCGGAACATGCCGCCATGATGGAACAGCTGTCGGCCCTGTCGGGTGCGGAGTTCGACAACATGTATCTGCAAGGCCAGATGACCGGGCACGAACAGCTGCGCGCCCTTCACGCGGGCTATGCCCAGAACGGCAGCGATCCCCGGGCGCAGGGCGCCTCCATCGTGGCGGTTCCGGCGATCGACTCTCATATGTCCATGCTGCGGGCCATCCAGCAACGGCTGGGTTGACCGCACCACGCACCGCCTTGCCTTCGGCGGCGGAAGCGCGCTTTGCGCCTTTCACGCCCACACCGTGCCGGTCGCGGGAAGCCCACGCGGCCGCCGCGACACGACCTGCCCTTGTTCCTGTCGCGCGTGGGCCAGGGCCGGTCCCTGACGGACAGCCGGGCGGCGGAAATGGCCGCTTGCCCGGGGCCGTCCTGCGCTAGTCGCGCCGTCCTACCCGGGCGCCGGCCTTTCCGGGTCGCGGAAGGGCGGCATGTCCGATGGCCCCCGTTCAGGCAGGCCAGTCCGCCTCGCCACACCCGGACGGCGTGAAAGCCCCGGACCCCCCGGGCAGCACTTTTTCCAAGCCGGGTGCGGGTCTGCTGCCCTGCCCGGCGACAGCGCCGCCCGGAACTTGCAAGCTTTGCCCGCGCCGGGCTTTTCTGCCGTTGGACGGGAAACGATGCGATGCCCCGTCACATGTGCCGCGTTCTTGCCGCAGGAATGGCGGGCGGCCGGTCCGGGCGCTATGCCGGCTTGTCCGGTTCCAGAAGCCGGGCGACATGGGCGATCTCCAACGGCTTTGTCGCGACAGGGGCTTGGCGCCATTCCGCCGGAAGATCGGCCGGGTTGTAGCCGGTCGCGAACAGAAACGGGATCGCCGCCGCCCGAAGCCGTGCGGCGACCGGGAAGCTCTGCTCGCCATTCAGGTTCACGTCCAGCACGGCGGCCTCGATGGCCGGATCGACGTCCAGCAGCCGCAGCGCCTTTTCGACCGACGGGGCGGGGCCGACCACCACGGCGCCCGCCTGTTCCAGATCATGGCGGACCTCCTCGGCGATCAGGAAGTCGTCCTCGACGACAAGGATGCGGCGGCCGAACAGAGGCCCGGTCAGGGGGGACGTGCTCATGGCCCCATCCGGTCGCGGGCCGGGGCGGATGTCGGCACGTCGATTGTGCAATGCACGCCGTCGGGCGTCGGATCATAGGTGGTCGCGGCCTTCAGTTGATAGGGCAGCGCGCGTTCGATCAGCACGCGCCCATAGCCGCCCTCCTGCGGACGGTTCCCCGCGGCGGGCATGGGAACGCCCGTTTCGCGCCAATCGACCCGCAAGCGGTGCTGCCCGTCCTCCCCGCGCGCCACCGTCCAGCGGATCGCCAGATGTCCGTCCGGGCAGGCCAGCGCCCCGTGTTTCAGGGCGTTGGTCGCCAGTTCATGCAAGGCCAGCGCAAAGGTCTGCACCGTCGCCGAGCGCAGCGTCACACCCCGGGGGCCGTCCAGCGTCACCTTGCCCTCGGGCGCGCCGAGGGCCGACAGTTCGGACCCGAGCAGCTGGTCAAAGGTCACGCGCTGCCCCGCGGACAGATGCGACAGCAGCCCCTGAACGCGCGACAGAGCCGCCAGCCGGTCGTCGAAGCGGTGCCGGAAATCGTTCAGCGAGGCCGCCTCGTCGATCGTCTGGCGCGAGATCGCGCTGATCACGGTGATCAGGTTGCGCGTCCGGTGCTGCAACTCGGCCACCATGACCCCCTGGCGCGCCTGCAAGTCCCGCAGTTCGTCGATATCGGTCGAGGTGCCCACCCATTCGGCGATGTCGCCCGCTTCGTCGCGGACCGGCACCGCCCGGGTCTGAAACCAGCGATAGGCGCCATCCCGGTGGCTGCGGATGCGGCATTCCACGTCCAGCCGCCCCTGCCCGACAGCCTGGTCCCATGCCGCGCGCGCCGCGCCGCGATCATCGGGGTGAAGGGGTTCCAGCCAGCCCCAGTTCCGGCTGTCCGCCTCGTGCTGCCCGGTATAGGCGGTCCATTGCGGGCTGGCCCAGGACCAGCGGCCGGGGGCGCCCGCCCGCCAGACCAGTTGCGGAATGCCCTCGATCAGGGCGTGCAGGCGCAGTTCGGTTTCGCGCAATTCGGTCAGGTCATGGCCGATGCCGCCGATCAGGGTCACGTTTCCCGCCTCGTTCGGGATCGGGAAGTCGGTGTTGCGCAGCCAGCGGATCGCGCCGTCGGCGGGCCGCCTGATGCGGTATTCAAAGGCGGTCTGCGCGCCGTCCCGCACGCGCCGGATGTTTTCGGCGGCATGGGCGCGGTCCTCGGGGACGATCAGGTCCAGCCAGTTGCGGTAGTTGTCCCCGGCCAGCGCCTTTCGGCGGTCCAGGCCGTAAACCTGTTCGAAGGCGGGGGTCAGGTATTGCCATTGCAGCGTTTCGGCATCGCGGATCCACAGAACGTCCTGCGACGCCTCGCCGAAGCGGCGCAGCCGCGCCTCGCTGTCGCGCAGCGCGGCCTCGATACGCTTCAGGTCCGTTACGTCCTGGGCGATGCCGCCGCCGCGCTTGACGGCGCCGTTTTCCATGATCGGAAAGCCCGCGTCGCGGATCCATCGGACCTCGCCGTCGGGCCGCCTGATGCGGTATTCGGCGACAAAGGATTGCCCCGCCAACAGGCGCGGCATCGCCCGGAGCGCGGTTTCGCGGTCGTCGGGATGGATCAGGTCGGACCAGCGCGACAGATCCGCCATCGCCGCCGCGCGGCTTTCCCCCCAGATCGTCTCGAAGGCGGGGCTGAGATATTCCAGACGCAGCGTCTCGGCGTCCACGATCCACAGCGCGTCGGAACTGTTGTCGCCGAATTCGCGGAAGCGTTCCTCGCTGGCGCGCAAGGCCGTTTCGGCCCGGCCGCGTTCGATGGCGGCCCAGATGCGCTCGGCCACCTCCTCGGCCAGGGCGATCTCGCCGGTTGTCCAGCGCCGCGCCTGCGCCTGGACCAGACAAAGGGCTGCGATCAGCTGTCCTTGCTTGACCAGCGGCACGTCGATCCAGGCCGCGACGCCGTTGTCGAGGTAGTATTGCCGTTCGGCGGCCGCCAGTTCGGCATCGCTTGCCGCATCCTCGACGATCCAGGTGCGGCCTTGCGAGATCCTGTCATAGGCCGACCGGAACGCGTCCTTCGGATAACGTCCCGCCAGGCTATGCAGGCCCGGCACGGCGAAGTCGCTTGCCACCTCGCCGTGATCCGCGCCGGGGGGCCATCCGACGTAATAAGCGCGGCTTGCGGCCACCGCCTGTCCCAGCAGGCGCATCGCGGCGCCCGTGATCTCGTCCGGGTCGGTCAGATGGCGCAACGTGTCGCTGAGCTTCAGAAGAAAGACCTGCCGTTCCTCGTTGCGGCGCAGGGCGTCGGTCATGCGGCGGCGTTCGGTCACGTCCTGCATCACCACCATCAGGTTGTGCGCGCCCGAGGCGGTCTCGACCCGCGTGACGAACATCTCCAGCACCTTGCCCAGGGAAACCGCCTCGCGTTCGAAGCGGGCTTCCGCGCCGGTGCGGAACACCTGTTCGCAGATGTCGTACCACCCCTCGTCCTGGTCCGGGAAGCTGTCGCGGACCGACTGGCCGGTCAGGTCGGACCTGCCGAACATCGACTGCGCCCTCCGGTTCATCGCGACAAGGCGCCAGTCGCGCAGGCCGTCGGGACGCGGGGGAACGGGTTCCGTGACCAGCACGGCCTCGTCGATCGCGTCGAACAGGGACCGGAACTGGCTTTCGCGTTCGCGCAGCGCGGCTTCGGCCAGGGCGCGTTCCATGGCGTCCCAGGTTCGCTCGGCCACCTCCTCGACCAGGGCGATCTCGTCCCGGGTCCAGCGCCGCGGGGTGGCCGATACGGCGGCCATCGACCACAACCGGCCGTTCGCGCCGGGCCGCAGCCTTGGCGCAACAAAGGCGCGCATCCCGAGTTGCCGGCCGTTCCGCCGCTCGGCCGGAGAAAGACCGGGGCGTTCGGCATCGTTCTCGACCACCACCGTGCGGGTCCGCATCTGCTCGACCGTTTGCGGAAAGCCGGACAAGCGGAGCTGGCGGGGCAGCGGGGCAACGCGGTCGTTGCCCATCTGGTGGATCACGTCGGCCCGGTCCCCGGCCGGGCAGCAGGACGCGACATGGCAGCGGTCAAGCCGCATCTGCCCCGACAGCATCCGCAGGGCGCGGGTCGCGATCCCGTCCGCATCGGGTTCCGCCCGCAAGGCATCCGACAGCGTCAGCAGAAAGGCCTGGCGTTCCTGGCTGGCGCGCAGGGCCTCGTCGTCGCGCTTGGCGGCGGTCACGTCGTGCCAGAAAACGGCCAGGCCGCCGTCCGGGGCGGGATAGGCGCACGCCTCCAGCCACATCTCGCGTCCGTCCGGCCGGGCGCAGCGGTGTTCAAGCGATCCCGGCACCCGGTCCCGCATGACGCGCCGGTAAAGATCGCCAAGGGCGGAATGCTCGGTCCCCGGAAAGGCGTCCCAATGCGACCGGCCGACCAGTTGACTGGCCGAACGGCCGCCAAGGCCCGCCGTGCGGTCGTTCACATCGAGAATGGCGAAATCGGGGCCGAGCAGCGCAAACCCCTCAACCATCGCGTTCAGCACGTCGGGCGGCGGCCCGTTGGTGCCGCGGTGCTTTTGCCGGGCGGCTTCCCGCGCGGCTGCGGGAACCTGGCGGGCCGTCGTTTCGACAACGGTGTCGATGAAGCCCAGCACGCCGCCCGCCGCGTCGCGGACCGGGCTACAGGAAAAGGTGAACCAGGCCCGTTCGGGGCCGCGGCCGCGGTCGAGCGCCAGGGGAAGATCCTCGGCAAAGGCGGCCTCGCCCGCCAGGGCCAGGCGCGCGATCGGGCCGATGCGGTGCCAGGCTTCCCGCCAGATGTCCGCGAAGGACGCGCCAAGCGCATCCGGCTTGCCGCCCAGAACCGGCACATAGGCGTCGTTGTAGAGCGTGACGAGATGGTCGCCCCAGACAAGCGCCGCCGGAAAGCCCGACTCCAGCACGATCATGGCCGCCATCTTCAGTTCGGGCCGCCACTGGTCCGCCGGGCCCAGGGGCGTCGCCGCCCAGTCGTGCGCGCGCACGCGGGCGGCCATCCGGCTGGGGCCAGGCGGCCAGGGCGATGATTGTGCGGCGGCGTGATCCATCAGGGATAAACGTTCCAGATCGGCCGATGGTGGCAGCGCAAGATAGAAATCGCGGCGGCGATCTGCACGCGGAAAGGCCGGATGCGGCCGGAACACGGCTTTTCCGCCAGAAACGGGATCGGCGGGCCGGGTCCGGGAACAAAGGCGGCGTCCCGCGGTTGGGGCCGCCACGGAGCCGGGATCCCCAGAACGAGGCGCGATATGGGCAAGGACGCAAAGACCAGCGGCGACCTGGAAAAGCGGTTGAAGGACTTGAGCCGCCGTGCCGAGCATGAGGTGGTTCCGCAGCGGCTTCGGGAACTGGCGGCGCGCCTGCGCGACGCCCTGCTGACCGCGCGGTCGTCGCCCCGTCACCCCCCGGAGCAATGATCGCCTTGTCGATCCACGGTGCCGTCCGCAGCCCGGCTATTGCAGGTGCATCCTGCCGCGCCGGCTGTATTCGTCGTCCAGCAGATCCAGCAGGCGGGCGCTGAGATCGCCTTCCATCCGGCTTTCGGCGGTTTCTGCGATGGCGCGCAGCAGCGCCGCCTCGACCAGGCGGTCGGCCGAGGATTCGTCGGGCATCACCGCCCGCGACCGGCGGATCATCTCGATCACGGTGTTCTCGATGCTGTCGATGTTGTCCTGCGGGACCAAGGCCCGGTGCTGTTCGTGAAGGTCGTGCAGCAGCGGCGCCGCGTGGGTGGGCTTTGTGTAGACATGGCGGCGCGGGAACCGGGCCGGAACGGCCTGCGGGTCGTGGCCGGTCAGGAAAACAAAGGGTATGCCGTGATGGGCCAGAGAATCCGCCACCTGGAACGAGCTTTCGTTCTGGACCTGCACGTCCAGGATGGCCGCCTGCACCAGCCCGACCCGCTGGATCGCGTCATGCACGTCGGCAAACGGCCCCACCACCGCGTCGCCCTCGGCGCGGATTTCCCGGGACAGCTTGTCGGCGGCGAAAAAGTCATCCTCGACCACAAGGATACGCAGGCATTCCGATGTCATCGACCCTCCCGGCGACAGGCTCGGCAGGCGAACGCGTCGGCGCGACATTTGGCTCCGAACGGCCGCCATGGGGCAGACATTATGGGATTAACTCCCTTGCGTCACCTGCCGGATGAACCGGCGTCCGGCAACAAATGTTAGTTTCCTCCCTTTCCGGCGAAAAGGCGCCCGGCGGCGTCAGTTCGCGGACGCCATGGTGTCTTGCAGCCATTCGCCGACCGCCGGTCCCAGGGCCGCGACAATGGCCTTCACCCCGGCGGCGCTCGGATGAAGGCCGTCGTCCTGCATCAGCTCGCGATAGCTTTCCCCCGCCGCGTACCGTTGCGTGATGGGGGACAGCAGGTCGGGATAAAGCGCCGCGCCATGGTCCCGCGCCAGGTCGGGAAACATGGCCGCGAACTGCTGCTGGAAGTCGGGGCCATAGTTGCCGGGCGCGGACAGGCCCACAAGCATGGCGGGCACCCCTTCGGCCTTCAGGCGGGTGAGAATGGCGTCCAGGTTGGCCCGGCTGGTCGCGGGGTCGATGCCGCGCAGCAGGTCGTTGCCGCCAAGCGCCACGATCATGGCGTCGGGCTTGTCGGCCAGGGTCCAGTCCAGCCGCGACAGGCCCCCCGCCGTGGTGTCGCCGCTGACGCCCGCGTTGATCACGATCACGTCATGGCCGGCCCCCCGCAGCCAGTCCTGCAACTGCGGCACCAGCCCCTGGTCGGCGGGCAGGCCATAGCCCTGGGTCAGCGAATCCCCCAGGGCCGCCAGCCGCAGCGGTTCCTGGGCCGGGGCCGCTGCGGGCAGGGCCGCCAGGACAAGCGCCGCGACGATGCCGCGCCATTGCCGCTTGCCAGAACGGCGGCGCACCCTAAATGGCAGGAAAGGCGGGTTTTCGGGAAGGATGTTCATGACCGATCCGGTTTTGTCGCTGAGGGATGTTTCCCTGACCTTGCAGGGCAATGCCGGGCTTGTGGAAATCTTGCGGGGCATTTCGCTGGATGTCCACCGGGGCGAAAGCCTGGGGCTGGTCGGCCCTTCGGGATCGGGCAAGTCCTCGCTTCTGATGCTGATGGGCGGGCTGGAACGCGCGACGGGCGGGACGGTCGCGGCCCTGGGCCATGACCTGACCGCGCTGGACGAGGACGCGCTGGCCCGGTTCCGCCGGGGCCGCATGGGCGTTGTGTTCCAGTCCTTCCACCTGATCCCGACCATGACCGCGCTGGAAAACGTCGCCACCCCGCTGGAGCTGGCGGGCCAGCCGGACCCTTTCGGCCGCGCCGCGGCCGAGCTGCGCGCCGTGGGCCTGGGCACGCGGATGGATCATTATCCCGCGCAGATGTCGGGCGGGGAACAGCAGCGGGTGGCCTTGGCCCGCGCCACCGCGCCGCGCCCCGCGATCCTTCTGGCGGACGAGCCGACCGGCAATCTGGACGGCGCCAGCGGCCAGGTGATCATGGACCTGCTGTTCGGCCTGCGCGACCGTCACGAGGCGACGCTGGTGCTTGTCACCCATGCCCATGACCTGGCCGCGCGCTGCGACCGCGTGGTCCGCCTGCGCGACGGCCGGGTCGAGGGCTGCGACAGCCACCGCCGGGCCGCGTCATGACCGTCGCCTGGCGCATCGCCCGGCGCGAACTGCGCGGCGGGCTGGCGGGCTTCTGGATCTTCCTTTTGTGCCTGACGCTGGGCGTCGGCGCCATCGCGGCGGTCGGATCGGTGCGCGCCGCCATTGCCGCCGGCCTGTCGCGCGAAGGCGCGGTGCTGCTGGGAGGCGACGCGGAACTGCGCCTGACCTATCGCTTCGCCGATGCCGACGAGCGGGCCTGGATGGAATCCCGTGCCGCGCGCCTGTCCGAGGTGGTCGATTTCCGGTCGATGGCCGTGGCAGGTCCGGGCGGAGACGCCGAGCGGGCCCTGACCCAGGTCAAGGGCATCGACGGCGCCTGGCCGCTTTACGGGCAGGCGCGGTTCGATCCGCCGATGCCCGTCGCCGATGTCCTGGCCGGGCGCGGCGGCCTGCCGGGCGCGGCGATGGATCCGCTGCTGATCGACCGGCTGGGGCTGGCCACGGGCGACCGCTTCCGGCTGGGCGTCCAGGATTTCGTCCTGATGGCCGCGCTGGTGAGGGAACCCGACGCGCTCGGATCGACCTTCGGGCTTGGACCGCGCACGCTTGTGCCGACCTCGGGCCTTGCCGGATCGGGGCTGCTGGCGCCCGGCACCCTGTTCGAGACCAGCTATCGCCTGATCCTGCGCCCCGGCGACGGCCTGGACGGGCTGCGCGCCGCCGCCGCCGAGCGGTTCGAGGGGGCGGGAATGCGCTGGCGCGACAGCCGCAACGGCGCGCCGGGGGTCGAACGCTTCGTGGATCGGCTGGGTTCGTTCCTGGTGCTTGTCGGGCTTGCGGGGCTGGCGGTCGGCGGGATCGGCGTGTCCTCGGCGGTGCAAAGCTATCTGGAGAGCAAGACCCCCGTCATCGCCACGCTGAAGACCCTGGGGGCCGAGGGGCGCACCATTGTCGCCGTCTATCTGATGCAGATCGGCCTGCTGACCTTGGTGGGGGTCGCGGGCGGATTGGCTTTGGGCGGGCTTGGACCGCTGGCCGCCGCGCCCCTGCTGCAAGCGCGCCTGCCGATCCCGGCGGAGTTCGCCCTTTATCCCGCCCCCCTGGCCGAGGCGGCGCTTTACGGCGTCCTGACCGCGCTGATCTTCATCCTGCTGCCCCTGGCGCGGGTGGAGCGGGTGCGCGCCGCAGCCCTGTTCCGCGGCATCGGGACAGGCGCGCGCGCCCGGCCGCGCGGGTTTTATCTGCTGGCGCTGGCGCTGGCCGTGGCGGCGCTGATCGGGACGGCCACGCTGATGGCGTCGGCGCCCCGGCTGGCCCTGGCCTCGGCGGCGGGGGTCGCGGGGGCGCTGGCGGCCCTGGCGCTGGCGGCGCATGGCCTGCGCGCGCTGGCCCGGCGGCTGGCGCGCCATCCGCTGCTGCGCGGGCGCACCGCGCTGCGCCTGGCCTTTGGCGCCGTCGGCAGCCCGCAGGAAGGCGCGACGGCGGTGGTCCTGTCGCTGGGCCTCGGCCTGACGGTTCTGGCCACGGTCGGACAGATCGACGCCAACCTGCGCCGCGCGATCGCCACCGAGATGCCCGAACGGGCGCCGTCCTTCTTTTTCATCGACATCCAGCCCGACCAGCTGAAAGGTTTCCTGGACCGGCTGGACGCCGAACCCGGCGCCGACCAGGTCGAGACCGCCCCGTCGCTGCGCGGGATCATCACCGCCATCAACGGCGTCCCGGCCCGCGAATGGAGGGATCACTGGGTCTTGCGCGGCGACCGCGGCGTCAGCTATGCGGCCGCCCCGCCCCCGGGCACGGCGCTGACGGCGGGCGAATGGTGGGCGGACGATTATGCGGGCCCGCCGCTGGTCAGCTTCGGCGCCGACGAGGCCGCCGAACTGGGCCTGAACCTGGGCGACCGGATCACGGTCAACGTCCTGGGGCGCGACATCACCGCCACCGTCGCGAATTTCCGGCAGCTGGATTTCCGCAGCGGCGGGATCGGCTTTGTCATGATCTTCGACGCGGCCAGCCTTGGCGCCGCGCCCCATACCCATATCGCCACCCTTCATGCCGACCCCGCCGCCGAGGGACGCATCCTGCGCGAAATCTCGAACGCCTATCCCAACATCACCGCCGTGGGCGTGCGCGAGGTGGCCGGGCGCGTGGCCGAGGCGATGGCCGCGCTGGCCCGGGCGACCTCGATGGCGGCGGTGGCGACTCTGGCCACCGGCTTTGCCGTGCTGATCGGCGCGGCGGCGGCGGGCGAAGGCCCCCGCGTCTTCGAGGCGGCGGTGCTGAAGACCCTTGGCGCCACGCGGGGCCGGGTGCTGGCCAGCTTTGCGCTGCGGTCCGTGCTGATGGGCGCGGCGGCGGGGCTGGTCGCGGTCGCGGTCGCCGCCCTGGCGTCATGGGCGGTCCTGACACAGGTGATGGAGATGGACTATCGCCCCGCCCCGGGATCGGCCCTGGCGATCGTCGCGGGCGGTGTTCTGGCGACCCTGGCCGCGGGCCTGGTCTTCGCGCTGCGCCCGTTGTCGGCCCGCCCGGCCCGGGTGCTGCGCGCGCAGGAATGACGCGCCTCAGCCCCGGTGATCGTTATCCGCCACCTTTTCCATCCAGGTGACGGTTGTTCCGTCGATGCTTTCCTGGATGGCGATGTGGCTCATGGCGGTGTCGGGGGCGGCGCCGTGCCAGTGCTTCTCGCCCGCCGGGAACCAGACAACGTCGCCCGCGCGGATCTCCTCGACCGGGCCGCCTTCGCGCTGCGCAAGGCCGCGCCCGAAGGTCACGATCAGCGTCTGGCCTGCGGGATGGGTGTGCCAGGCGGTGCGGGCGCCGGGTTCAAAGGTGACATGGGCCCCCGCCGCCCGGCCCGGCGCCTCGGCCGCGAACAGCGGGTCGATGCGGACGGTGCCGGTGAACCAGTCGGCGGGACCAGAGGTCGAGGGCGTCTGGCCCGGGCGGGTGATCTTCATGCGGCGTCTCCTTTCGGAAAAGGACGGCGTTCGCCGCCGCCCTTCGCAAGCTCATCGCGCGATGGTGGCGATGTCCATGACGAAGCGGTACTTCACGTCGCCCTTCAGCATCCGTTCATAGGCGTCCTCGATCCCGTCGGCGCGGATCATCTCGATATCGGCGGTGATGCCGTGTTCGGCGCAGAAATCCAGCATCTCCTGCGTTTCGGGGATGCCGCCGATCATCGAGCCCGCCAGGGAACGGCGGCGCATGATCAGGTTGAAGACGTTGGGCGAGGGATGCGGGGTCGCGGGCGCCCCCACCAGAACCATGGTTCCGTCGCGCTTGAGCAGCGCCAGGAACGCGTCCAGATCGTGCGGGGCCGCCACCGTGTTCAGGATCAGGTCGAAGCTTTGCGCATGGGCCGCCATCTCGTCCGCGTTGCGCGACACCACCACCTCGTCCGCGCCAAGCGCCTTCGCGTCGGCGGTCTTGTCGGGCGAGGTCGTGAAGGCCACCACATGCGCGCCCATGGCGTGCGCCAGCTTCAGGCCCATGTGCCCGAGGCCCCCGATGCCCACCACGCCCACCTTTTTGCCCGGTCCCGCGCCCCAGTGGCGCAGCGGCGACCAGGTGGTGATCCCCGCGCAGAGCAGTGGCGCCACGGCGGCCAGCTGCTCCTCGGGGTGGGTGATCTTCAGGACATAGCGTTCATGGACCACGATGGCTTGCGAATAGCCGCCCAGCGTATGGCCCGGCGCGTCGGCGGTCGGGCCGTTATAGGTGCCGACCATGCCGTCGCAGTAATTCTCCAGCCCTTCGTCGCATTCGGCGCAATGCTGGCAGCTGTCCACGATGCAGCCGACGCCCACCAGGTCGCCAACCTTGTGGGTGGTGACATGGCCGCCCACGGCGGCGACGCGGCCCACGATCTCGTGCCCCGGCACGCAGGGATACAGCGTGCCCGCCCATTCGCTGCGCACCTGGTGCAGGTCGGAATGGCAGATGCCGCAATAAACGATCTCGATCCGCACGTCATGGGCGCCCACCGCGCGGCGGGTGATCTCCATGCGGTCCAGCGGCTGGTCGGCGGCTTGGGCCCCCACGGCAAGAATGGTCATGTCGTTTTCCTTTTGTGTTGCAGGCAGGCACCGGCGCGCCGGCCGGGCAGCCCGGCTTCGGAAAGGGTCTGGCGAACCCCTGAAAACCGCAAGGGCGGCGCGGGGTCAAGGCGGGCTTGCGCCGGGCGTTGAAACAAAATGCGCCCCGGGCGGGTTAACCCCGACCCACAGGAGAAGCATCATGGCCCAGCGACTTCCACCCGTTCCCCCGGCGAACCGCAGCACCAAAGGCCCGGGCGACCCTGCCAAGCGGGGCGCGCCGACGGACGACGCCGTTCCCGATCCCCGCCAGCGCAACCTGGACCAGCAGGGGCGGCAAGGGAACATCAAGCAGAACACCACCAACCAAGGCCATCAGCAGGACAGGTGACGCGATGTCCACAGCGAACAAATCCGATGCCGCCAACCGCCATCACGGCGGTCCCGGCAGCAGCCACCAGCGCCCCGACCTTCCCGATCCCACCGAAAACCGGGGGCCCGCGCCCGGCGAGCCGACCAACGGCCCGGATTCGGATGTTTCGGGCGGCGGCGGGGTGCGTGACAGCCATCACACCCACGATCCCAAGACAAAAGGCGGCCGCTGAGCCGCCCCGGCGCAAGGCATCGCGCGGAAACCGGAAAGCGGCAGGCCCTTCCCTGCCGTTCTTGCGCCTGTCCGGCCCGGCCGCGCGGGATGCCCTTGATAAAACGGACGGTTTGCCTTTAGGCCTGGGCCGTGAACGACGCCCGGACCCGCGATGACCCCCACCCCTCTGATCCAGCGCCTGACGGCCGATCTTCCGATCACCGCCGGATCCTTTATCGTCACCGTTTATGGCGACGTGGTCGTTCCGCGCGGCGAAGTGCTGTGGATCGGCAGCCTGATCGCGATCTGCGCCCGTATCGGCATCAGCGAGAACCTGGTGCGCACGGCCGTGTCCCGCCTGGTCGCGGCGGGACGGCTGGAAGGCGAGCGCGTGGGCCGGCGCAGCTTCTACCGCCTGGCGCCCGCCGCCCGCGCGGAATTTGCCGATGCCGCGCGGCTGCTTTATGCGCGGCCCCAACCCTCGGGCGACTGGCTGGTGATGCTGGACCCCGACATGCCCGAGGATCTGGCCCGCCGCCACCGCATGGCCCGGATGGCGGGCGACCTGTGGATCTGCCCGGCGCGAGGCGGCTCACCCGCCACCGGCGGGCTGGCCCTGCGCGCGGTTCCCGTGGCGGGGCTGGACCAGTTGCCCAGGCTGGCGGCGTTCTGGGATCTGGCCGCGCTTGCCCGTGGTTACCGCACCGTGCTGGACCGTTTCGGCCCTCTGGCCGAAGGCCCTGCCCTGTCACCCGAGGATGCGCTGATCGCCCGCCTGCTGCTGGTTCACCTTTACCGCGGCGTCCTGCTGCGCGACCCCGGCCTGCCGCCCGGGGCGCTGCCCCCCGACTGGCCCGGAACCGACGCGCAGGCCCTGTTCCGCAACCTTTACACCGCCCTGACCCCCCTGTCCGAACCCCATGTCGCCCGCGTGATGGAGGACGAGAACGGCCCTCTGCCCGAGGCCACCCCCCGGACCGAGGCGCGGCTGAAGGCGCTGGCTTGAAACATTACAGGCCGATGCACATTTTTCTTGGCGATGTAATGTGTGGCCTGTTATAAGCTGACCAATCGGTCGATGAATTGGGAGAATCATCGCCGCCAGCCGAACATCCTTGGGGGGATCCTGCATGTCCGAAGCCTTCATCTGCGATGCGATCCGCACGCCGGTCGGCCGTTACGGCGGCGCGCTCGCGACGATCCGGGCCGACGATCTGGCCGCCCTGCCCTTGCAGGCGCTGATGACGCGCAACCCCGATGCCGACTGGTCTGCCGTGGACGACGTGATCCTGGGCTGCGCCAACCAGGCGGGCGAGGACAACCGCAACGTCGCCCGCATGGCCGTGCTGCTGGCCGGAATGCCCATCGGCGTGCCGGGAACCACGGTGAACCGGCTGTGCGGGTCGGGCATGGACGCCATCGGCATGGCGGCGCGCGCGATCCGGGCGGGCGACTGCGATTTCGTTGTTGCGGGCGGCGTGGAAAGCATGACCCGCGCGCCTTTCGTGATGCCCAAGGCGGAAACGGCTTTCTCGCGCAGCAACGCCGTTTACGACACCACCATCGGCTGGCGCTTCCCGAACCCCGCGCTGCGCAAGGCTTACGGTACCGATTCGATGCCCGAAACCGCCGACAACGTGGCCGCCGATCACGGCATCAGCCGCGCCGATCAGGACGCCTTCGCAGCGCGCTCTCAGGACCGTTGGGCGGCCGCGCAGGCCGCAGGCGTCTTTCGCGACGAGATCGTGCCGGTGCATGTCCCGCAGAAAAAGGGCGATCACCTCACCTTTGACACCGACGAACATCCCCGCCCCGGCACCACGGTGGAAACCCTGGCCCGGCTGAAGGGCGTGAACGGTCCCGACCTGACGGTGACGGCGGGCAACGCCTCGGGCGTGAACGACGGCGCCGCCGCGCTGGCGATCCTGTCCGAGGACGCGGCCCGCGCCCAGGGTCTGACGCCCAAGGCCCGCATCATCGCCATGGCGGCGGCGGGGGTGGAGCCCCGCGTCATGGGCATCGGCCCGGTGCCTGCGGTGCGCAAGGTTCTGGCGCGCGCGGGCCTGTCGCTGGACGCGATGGATGTGATAGAGTTGAACGAAGCCTTTGCCGCACAGGGGCTGGCCGTGCTGCGTGACCTGGGACTTGCCGACGACGATCCGCGCGTGAACCCGAACGGCGGGGCCATCGCCATCGGCCACCCGCTGGGCATGTCCGGCGCCCGGCTTGTCACCACCGCGATGTACCAGTTGATCCGCACCGGCGGGCGATACGGCCTTTGCACCATGTGCGTGGGCGTGGGCCAGGGCATCGCCATCATCATCGAACGCGTCTGAAGGGGAGGACTGCCATGTATGCACAGCTTGTCAAATCCGAAGGTTCCAAGTCCCGCGACGAGATGACGCCCGAGGAGATCGCCTTTCAGGACCGCATCGACCGGGGCGAGAAGATCGAGCCGAAGGAATGGATGCCCGAAGGCTATCGCAAGACGCTGATCCGCCAGATCGGCCAGCATGCCCATTCCGAAATCGTGGGCCAGCTCCCCGAGGGCAACTGGATCACCCGCGCCCCCACGCTGGAACGCAAGGCGATCCTGCTGGCCAAGGTCCAGGACGAGGCGGGCCACGGCCTGTATCTGTATTGCGCCGCCGAGACCCTGGGGGTCAGCCGCGACGAACTGCTGGAGGCGCTTCATTCCGGCAAGATGAAGTATTCGTCGATCTTCAACTATCCCACGCTGACCTGGGCCGACATGGGCGCGGTCGGCTGGCTGGTCGATGGCGCGGCGATCATGAACCAGGTGCCGCTGCAACGCACCTCCTATGGCCCTTATGCCCGCGCGATGATCCGCATCTGCAAGGAGGAGTCGTTCCACCAGCGGCAGGGCTACGACATCATGATGAAGATGTGCGCTGGCACGCCCGAGCAGAAGGCGATGGCGCAGGACGCGCTGAACCGCTTCTGGTATCCGGCGCTGATGATGTTCGGGCCGTCCGACAAGGACTCGGTCCATTCCGCGCAGTCGATGGCGTGGAAGATCAAGATGAACACCAATGACGAGCTGCGCCAGAAGTTCGTGGACCAGACCGTGCCGCAGGCCGAATACCTGGGCCTGACCGTCCCCGACCCGGACCTGAAGTGGAACGAGGACAAGGGCGGCTACGATTTCAGCGAACCCGACTGGTCGGAATTCTTCGCGGTCATCGCCGGAAACGGTCCCTGCAACGCCGAACGCCTGGGCGCCCGCGTCAAGGCCTGGGAGGACGGCGCCTGGTTCCGCGACGGGCTGATGGCCCATGCCGCCAAGGCGGACGAACGCGCCCGCGCCGCCCGCCACGCCGCCGAATAACGGACGCCGCCCGCGCCCGTCCCAGCCACATCCCCAGCTTCGGGAGGAGCTATCATGTCCAGCGAATGGCCGCTTTGGGAAATCTTCATCCGGGGCCAGCACGGCCTCAACCACCGCCACGTCGGCAGCCTGCATGCCCCCGACGCCGAGATGGCGATCCGCAACGCCCGCGACGTCTACACCCGCCGCAACGAGGGCGTGTCGATCTGGGTGGTCCGCTCGAACGACATCACGGCCTCGTCGCCTTCGGAAAAGGGGCCGCTTTACGACCCGTCGAACAGCAAGGTGTATCGCCACCCGACCTTTTACGACATCCCCGACGAGATAGGTCACATGTGATGCCGTCCCTTCCCGACATGACCACCCCGAACCTGATCGCGCTTGCGGGTCAGGCCCTGGCCGGCAGCGGTCCTGTGGCGGTGCCCGCCCCCGATGCCGGGCAGCCCGAGTTCGTGGAATTCCTGCAACGCATGGGCGACAACGCCCTGATCCTGGGCCACCGCGTGTCCGAATGGTGCGGCCACGCCCCCGCGCTGGAGGAGGACATCGCGCTTGCCAACCAGGCGCTGGACCTGATCGGACAATGCCAGTTGTGGCTGGGCCTTGCCGCCGAAGTCGAGGGGCGGGGCCGCGACGCCGACGCGCTGGCCTACCTGCGCGACGCGGGGGCGTTCCGCAACCTGCTGCTGGTGGAACTGCCCAACGGCGATTTCGGCGTGACGCTGATGCGCCAGTTCCTGTTCGACGCCTTTCATATCGAACTGCTGCGGGCGCTCGGGGCTTCCTCGGACAGCCGCGTGGCCGCCATCGCCGCCAAGGCCGAGAAGGAGGTCGCCTATCACCTGGAACGGTCGGCCGATCTGGTGATCCGGCTGGGCGACGGCACGGACGAAAGCCGCGCCCGGATGCAGGCCGCGCTGACCCGGCTGTGGTCCTATACCGGCGAGATGTTCGTGGACGATGCCGTGGATCAGGCCATGGCCGATGCCGGGATCGCGCCGCTGCCGTCCTCGTTGAAACCGGCCTGGGACCGGACGGTTTCGGCGGTTCTGGACGAGGCCACGCTGGCCGTCCCGACCGCCGCGTGGCAGCACGGCGTTTCAGGATCCGGCGGCGGCAAGAAGGGCATCCACACCGAACACCTGGGCTATATCCTGGCCGAGATGCAGTTCCTGCAACGCGCCTATCCCGGCGCCAAGTGGTGACGCCATGTCCGCCACGACGCTGCCCCCAACCGACCGGATCTGGGACTGGCTGTCGCAGGTGCCGGACCCGGAAATCCCGGTCATCAGCCTGACCGACCTGGGCATCATCCGCGATGTCGCCTGGCATGGCGACACCCTGGTGGTCACGGTGACGCCCACCTATTCCGGCTGTCCCGCGACCGGCGTGATCAACCTGGACATCGAGACCGCCCTGCGCGCCCGGGGGATCGAGAAGCTGGAACTGAAGCGCCAGCTTGCCCCCGCCTGGACGACCGACTGGATCACCCCGGAAGGGCGCGAGAAGCTGCGCGCCTTCGGCATCGCGCCTCCGGTGGACGGAACGGCGGCTGATGGCGTTCTGGCCGGGCGGGTGTCGCGCCTGATGGGCAACAACCTGACCATCCAGTGCCCCCGCTGCGGATCGACCCATACGCAAAGGGTCAGCCAGTTCGGATCCACCCCCTGCAAGGCCAGCTACCGCTGCGCCGACTGCCTGGAACCCTTCGACTATTTCAAGTGCATCTGACCGCACCCCCGACGCCCAAGGAAAGACACCCCGATGGCACGCTTTCTGCCCCTGAAGGTCACCGACGTGCGCCGCGAAACCCGCGACGCGGTGGTCGTGACGCTGGCCCCGCGCGACGAGGACCGCGCCCTGTTCGACTTCACCCAAGGCCAATACCTGACCTTCCGCCGCAGCTTCGACGGCGAGGAGTTGCGCCGGTCCTATTCCATCTGCGCGGGCGTCGATGACGGTTGCCTCCAGGTCGGCATCAAGCGGGTCGATGGCGGGGCCTTTTCCACCTGGGCCAACGAGAACCTGGCCCCCGGCGACGAGATCGAGGCGATGCCGCCCATGGGCAAGTTCTCGATGCCGCTCGACCCGGAAGCCGCGCGCCATTACGTGGGCTTCGCCGCCGGGTCGGGGATCACGCCGGTCCTGTCCATCGTCAAGACCGTGCTGCGGCGCGAGCCGCGGTCGCGCTTCACGCTGGTCTATGCCAACCGCCAGATCAGCAGCATCATGTTCCGCGAGGAACTGGAAGACTTGAAGAACCTGCATCTCGGCCGCTTTTCCGTCCTGCACGTGCTGGAAAGCGAGGCGCAGGAGATCGAGCTGTTCACCGGCCGCATCGACGCCGCCAAGATGACGGCGCTGTTCGACCGCTGGATCGACCCGAAATCGGTCGATGCGGCCTTTATCTGCGGGCCGGAACCGATGATGCTGACGGTGGCGCAATCCCTGCGGGACCACGGGCTGCGCGACGACCAGATCCGGTTCGAACTGTTCGCCAGCAGCCAGCCGGGCCGAGCCAAGGCCCGCCCCGCGTCGAAGGCCGCTGATGCCGGCGAGGGCACCCAGGCCACCGTCACGCTGGACGGCGCCACCCGCAGCTTTTCCATGCCGCGCGAGGGGCAGACCATCCTGGACGCCGCCATCGCCGCCAACCTGGACGCGCCTTATTCCTGCAAGGCGGGCGTCTGTTCCACCTGCCGCTGCAAGGTGCTGGAAGGCGAGGTGGAAATGGCCGTGAACCACGCGCTTGAGGATTACGAGGTGCGCGCGGGTTACGTGCTGTCCTGCCAGTCCTATCCCCTGACCGAGCGCGTGACCGTCACCTATGACGAATGAGGCCCCCATGTCCGACGCCATGAACATCGAGGACTACCTGGCCCGGGGCGGCGTCCTGACCGCGCCCGGCAACGTCCCCGCCCGCTATCGCGGCGAGTTGATGCGGATGATGTCGTCCTTCGTGGACAGCGAGCTGGCGGCCTCGGCAGGCTTTGCCGCGTCGATCAACTTCGCGCCCGGGATCCGCGAACGCATCGCGGCCTCCCGGATCACGCTGGAAAAGGCCGATCACGCCGAACGCGTGCTGGCCGTGATGGGCGATTTCGGCACCGATACCCGCCGTTATCAGTCAAGCCACGACTGGGCCGCCCGCGTGGCCCGCGACAGCGATCTGGGAACAACGCGCCGCGAAGGCGACATGCGCTTGTCGGTGTTCCATTATCCGATCGCCGGCTGGACCGATGCGGTTGTGATGAACGTCCTGCAAGGCCTGGCGACCGGCGTGCAGATGGCGGAACTGACCCGCGTCTCCTATGCCCCGCTGGCCGAGGTATTCCGCGAGATCGCCCCGCGCGAGGCGCGCCATGCCGAACTGGGCCTGGAGGGCCTGGCCAGGATCGTCGAAACCGACGCGGGCCGCGCCGAGGCGCGGGCCAGCATCGCCTATTGGCGCCCCCGCGTGGCGGCGGGGTTCGGCGTCGCCCATTCGGCCCGCCATGACACGCAGGCCCGCTTCGGCCTGCGCCACACCCCGAACGAGACGCTGCTGGACCGGTGGGAACAGTTGGCCCGCGACCGACTGGCCCCCCTGGACCTGTGAACTGGAAGGATAGACCATGACCATCACGCTTCGCGCCCCGCGCCGCCTGGAAAGCCATGTCTGCGGGGAATGGGTGCCCGGAAAGCAGGAGGGTCAGGTGCTGCTGGACGCCGCCACCGGCGATCCGGTGGCGACCATCGATTCCACCGGCATCGACTTCGCGGCGGCGCTGGACCACGGGCGCACGAAGGCCGGTCCCAGGCTGCGGGCCATGACCTTTCACGAACGCGCCGCGATGCTCAAGGCGCTTGGCCTGGCGCTGATGGCGCAGAAGGAAGACTTCTACGCCGAAAGCCTGCACACCGGCGCGACCCGCGCGGATGGCTGGGTGGACATCGAGGGCGGCATCGGCACCATGCTGACCTTCGCCTCGAAAGGACGGCGCGAACTGCCGAACGCCCGCGTGCTGACCGACGGCGACGTGGAGCCCTTGTCCAAGGACGACAGCTTCAGCGCGCAGCATGTCCTGACCCCGCTGCATGGCGTGGCGATCCACATCAACGCCTTCAACTTTCCGGTCTGGGGGATGCTGGAAAAGATCGCGCCGACGCTGCTGGCGGGCGTGCCCTGCCTGGTCAAGCCCGCCAGCCAGACCGCCTATCTGACGGAACTGGTGGTGCGCCGCATCATCGAAACCGGCATCCTGCCCGAGGGCGCGCTGCAACTGGTCTGCGGATCGGTGGGCGACCTGTTGGACCACGTGACCGAACAGGACGCGGTGACCTTCACCGGCTCGGCCCAGACGGGGCGCAAGCTGAAGACCCATCCCGCCATTGTCGCCCATTCCACCCGCTTCACGATGGAGGCCGACAGCCTGAACGCCACCATCCTCGGCCCCGACGCGGTGGCGGGCACGCCCGAGTTCGACCTGTTCGTGAAGGAAGTCGCCCGCGAGATGACGTCGAAGGCGGGCCAGAAATGCACCGCCATCCGCCGCGTCATCGCCCCGCGCGGCCAGGTGGACGCGCTGATCGCCGCGCTGCGCGACCGGCTGGACAAGACCACCCTCGGCCTGCCCGGGGACGAGGGCACCCGCATGGGCCCGCTCGCCAGCCTGGGCCAGCGGGACGAGGTGCGGGCGCGCATCCGCGAGTTGCAGGCGGTGGCCGAGATCGTCGCGGGCAACCCCGACGACGTGCGCATCGCGTCCGGCGACGCCGGCAAGGGCGCCTTTCTGAACCCCGTGCTGCTTCATGCCCCCAAGCCCTTCGAGGCGGCGGCGGTCCACGACTGCGAGGCCTTCGGTCCGGTTTCCACCGTCATGGCCTATGACGATCTGGACGAGGCGGTGGCCTTGGCCGCGCGCGGCCGCGGCTCGCTGGTGTCGTCCGTCTTCACCGACGACAGAGACGTGGCCGAACGCGTGGTTCTGGGCGTCGCGCCCTTCCACGGGCGGGTGCTGATCGGCAACCGCGCCTCGGCCAGGTCCTCGACCGGGCACGGCTCGCCCCTGGCGCCGCTGGTTCATGGCGGGCCGGGCCGCGCGGGCGGGGGCGAGGAGATGGGCGGCATCCGCGGGGTGAAACACTTCATGCAGCGCACCGCCGTTCAGGGAACGCCGCGCCTGCTGTCGGCGGTCACGGGCCGCTGGATCGAAGGCGCGGACACCCGGCAGGGCGACCACCCTTTCCGCAAGTCGCTGGCCGATCTGCGCATCGGCGACCAGCTGGTGACGGCGGCGCGAAAGGTGACGCAGGAGGATGTCGAGCATTTCGCCCGGTTCACCGGCGACACCTTTTACGCCCATATGGACAGCGACGCCGCCAAGGCCAACCCCTTCTTCGACGACCGCGTGGCGCATGGCTATCTGATCGCCTCCTTCGCGGCGGGCCTGTTCGTGGAGCCGAACCCCGGTCCCGTTCTGGCGAACTACGGGGTGGACAACCTGCGCTTCCTGACCCCGGTTTATTTCGGCGACACGCTGCAAGTCCGCCTGACCTGCAAGGAGATCAACCCGCGCGAGAACGCGGGCCATGGGGAAGTCCGCTGGGACTGCCGGGTCACGAACCAGAACGGCGCCGTGGTCGCGCAATACGACGTGCTGACCATGGTGGCGAAAACCTGGCCTCCGGTCGCATGATGGCCAAGGTCTATTCCTGGGACGGCATCGTGCCCGTGATCGACCCCGGGGCCTTCGTCCACCCCGAGGCCGTGGTGATCGGCGACGTGATCGTGGCACCGGGCGTCTATGTCGGCCCCTGCGCCGTGCTGCGCGGCGATTTCGGGCGGATTGTCCTGCACCAAGGGTCGAACGTGCAGGAAACCTGCGTGGTCCATTCCTTTCCCGGCAAGGATGTCGTGGTCGAGGAATCCGGCCACATCGGCCACGGCGCCGTTCTGCACGGCTGCCGCATCGGCCGCAACGCCATGGTAGGCATGAACGCCGTGGTCATGGACGAGGCGGTCGTGGGCGAGAACGCCATCGTCGCCGCCATGGCCTTTGTGAAGGCCGGCGCGCGGATCCCGCCGAATTCGCTGGCGGTCGGATCGCCTGCCAAGGTGGTGCGGGAACTGTCGCCCGAGGAGATCGCCTGGAAGCGGCAGGGGACCGGCGTCTATCAGCAGCTTGCGGTCGAGGCGAAGACAAAGCTGGCCCCGGCGGTTGCGCTGACCGGGGTGGAGCCGGACCGGCCCCGGGCCGAGGCGCCGCGCTATGATCCGCTGGTGATGGCGCGGAAGGGGTTCGGGCCGTAGGGCGCCCGCGGGCACGCATCCTGCATCCGGGGATCACCGCACCGCCTTGATCCCTTCCAGGATCAGCGTCGTCGCCACGTCGGCGTAATCCTCGCGGCTGATGCGGCCGCCGTCCTTGAACCACATGTAGACCCAGTTCATCATCCCGAACAGCGACATGGTGACGGGCATCAGCAGCGGGCGGTCGCGCGTGTTCAGATCGGGGTTGATCTGTTCCAGCACCGCCGAGAACCGCTTCACGATGCCGCGTTCCACCGCCATGATCCGCGCCTTCTGGTCGTCGGTCAGGGCGGCGGTCGCGTTCAGCTGCACCTTGTGCTGGTTGTCGGCGCCGCGATAGCTTTCCAGAACCGCGCCGACCAGGCTGCGCAACCGCTGGTGCGGAGGCAGGGCCGCGTCGTCGGCCGCTTCCAGCGCGTCCTGCAACTCCTCCAGATGCGTCATGATGATCGCGAAGATCAGCGCGTCCTTGCTGGGGTAATAGTGGTACAGCAGCGCCTTGCTGACCTGGGCCTGCTGGGCGATCTGCGCCATCGAGGCCTTATCCATGCCCTGTTCGGCAAAGACCAGCGCCGCATGATCCAGGATGCTGCGTTGCTTTTCCTCGAAATCCTGTGCCCGCGTCCGAGCCATGGTCAATGTCCTGCCTGGGTTTCGCCCGCTTTAGCCGGGGGTCGCGGCAAAGTCACCACCGCCCCTGCGCAAGCCGTCATTCTTTCGGGCGGTTGTCCACCACCCGCCTGGCCTTGCCTTCCGACCGGGCGATGCCGCCGGGGTCGCGCACCTCGATGCGGGTGGACACGCCCACCACCGACTTGATGTGGTGGGACAGTTCCCTGGCGGATGCCGCGCGGGCATCCGCCGCCGCATGATCATCGGCGCATTCGACATGGACGGTCATGGTGTCCATGCGCCCCGAGCGGGTCAGCTCGATCTGGAAATGGGGCGCAAGGCCGCGGCATTTCAGGATCTGCTCCTCGATCTGGGTGGGAAAGACGTTGACGCCGCGCAGGATGATCATGTCGTCGGACCGCCCGGTGATCTTCTCGATCCGGCGCATCGACCGCGCGGTGCCGGGCAGCAGCCGCGTCAGGTCGCGCGTGCGGTACCGCACCATCGGCAGGCCTTCCTTGGTCAGCGTGGTGAAGACCAGCTCGCCCAGCTGGCCGTCGGGCAGAACCTCGCCGGTCACGGGGTCGATGATCTCGGGGTAGAAATGATCCTCCCAGATATGCAGCCCGTCCTTGGTTTCCACGCATTCCTGCGCCACGCCCGGTCCCATCACCTCGGACAGGCCGTAGATGTCCACGGCGTGCATGTCGAAGGCGTCCTCGATCTCCTGGCGCATGGCGTTTGTCCAGGGTTCGGCGCCGAAGATTCCCACCTGCAAGGACGACTGGCGGGGGTCGAGGCCCTGGCGGCGGAACTCGTCCAGGATCGACAGCATGTAGGAGGGCGTCACCATGATGATGCGCGGCTTGAAGTCGTGGATCAGCGTCACCTGCCGTTCGGTCATGCCGCCCGACATGGGCACGACCGTGCAGCCCAGCCGTTCCGCGCCGTAATGCGCGCCAAGCCCGCCGGTGAACAGACCGTAGCCATAGGCGTTGTGCAGCATGTCGCCGGGCCGGCCGCCCGCCGCGCGGATCGACCGGGCGATCAGGTTCGCCCAATGGTCGATGTCGGCCTGGGTATAGCCCACCACGGTCGGCTTGCCGGTGGTGCCGGACGATCCGTGGATGCGCACCAGCCTGGACTGCGGCACGGCGAACATGCCGAAGGGATAACAGTCGCGCAGATCCTGCTTCACGGTGAAGGGGAACTTGGCGATGTCGCCCAAGGTCTTCAGATCCTCGGGGTGGACATCGGCCTTGATGAACTGGTTGCGGTAAAAGGGAGAATTCTCAAAGGCGTGCTTCAGAGACCGTTTCATGCGGTGGAATTGCAGCGCCTCGATCTCGTCGCGGGACGCGGTCTCGATAGGGTCGAGATCCTTGGGGTTGGGGGTCAGGTCTTCCATGGTTCTCCTCCCTGGAATATGGGTCAGGCGGGCAGATGCGTGCCCTTGACGGTGCGCGAATGGCCGCGGAATTCGGCCACGTGCTGCCCGTCCCCGTTGGTGATGCGGATGTCGTAGATGCCCGACCGGCCCCGGCGCGAGACCTCCGTGGCGGTGGCGGTCAGCCGGTCGCCGATGCGGCCCGGGATCAGATAGGTGATCGAGCAATGCTGCGCGACGGCCATCTGGTTGTAGCTGTTGCAGGCAAAGGCGAAGGCGCTGTCGGCCAGCGTGAAGATATAGCCGCCGTGGCAGTTGCCGTGACCGTTCGACATGGCGTCCGTCACGGTCATCGACAGCGTGGCCTGTCCCGGCGCGATGTGGTCCAGGGTCATGCCAAGCCGCTGGCTGGCCGAATCGTCGTTCCACATGGCCCGGGCCGAGGCTTCGGCGATGTCCTGCGGGGTCATTTCGGACAAGGGTTTCATCGGCCGGTGAACCGTGCGGCGCGCTTTTCCAGAAAGGCGGTGACGCCCTCGGCATAATCCGCGCTGCGGCCCGCCTGGGCTTGGGCGTCCCGTTCGGCGTCAAGCTGCCGGTCGAGGCTGTTGGTCGCGGCCTCCTGGATCAGCCGCTTGGTCAGGCCGAGGCCGAGGGTCGGACCTGCCGCAAGCTGCGCGGCCAGGGCCTGCGCCTGATCCATCAGGTCGGCATCTTCCACGGCCTTCCAGATCAGCCCCCAGTCGGCGGCCTTTTCGGCCGGAAGCGGCTCGGCGGTCAGGGCCAGCGCCTTGGCGCGGGGTTCGCCCAGGATGCGCGAAAGCTGCCAGGTGCCGCCCGCGTCGGGGATCAGGCCGATCTTGGCGAAAGCCTGGATGAAGCGCGCCGATCTTGCGGCCAGAACGATATCGCAGGCGAAGGCGATGTTGGCCCCCGCCCCCGCCGCCACGCCGTTGACCGCGCAGACCACCGGCTTTTCCAAGGACCGGATCAGCCGCAGCGTCGGGTTGTAGAACGTCTCCAGCGTGTGCCCCAGATCCGGCGCGGGCCCGCCCTTGCGCGGATCGCGGTCGCCCAGGTCCTGCCCGGCGCAGAAGCCGCGCCCCGCCCCGGTCAGCAGCACCGCGCGAACGGCGGCGTCGTCATGCGCCCGCTGGACGCCTTCGCGCAGCGCCCGGTGCATGTCCTCGTTGAAGGAATTCAGCTTCTCGGGGCGGTTCAGCGTCAGCGTCAGCACGCCATCGGCCAGGGCCGACAGCACCGTGTCCGAACGGGTCATGGCATTTCTCCCTTCGCGCCGATTTCTCGGCCTCCTCGAAGAAATCTGTTGCATAAACCGACCGGCCGGTCAATGATATTCGCAAGCCGGAGGAGGAACCGGCGGAGGAGCCATGACCGACCATTTCGCCCGCCATCGCCGGATGCTGGATGATGCCGTGACCGCGCTGCACGCGCGCGCCTTCTGGACGCCCTTCCCCGAGGTGCCCAGCGGCAGGATCTATGGCGACACCGCCAGGGCCGATGGCGAGGCGGCCTTTCGGGCGCTGGTCGGGCGCGACTTCGCCCTGCCCGGCCACCCCGAGCGGCGCCGCCTGGGGGCGGAGGTCTCGCCCTGGGGCGATTCGCTGCGCATCGCCTATCCGGCGGCGGATGCGCCGGTGCTGATCGCGGCGGCGCAGGCTGCGGCCGAAGCCCTGGCGGCGGCGGGCGTGGAAACCCGCGTTGGCGCCTGCCTTGAAATCCTGGCGCGCCTGAACCGGATCAGCTTCCTGCTGGGCCACGCGACGATGCACACCACCGGCCAGGCCTTCGCCATGGCCTTTCAGGCGGGCGGACCGCACGCCCAGGATCGCGGGCTGGAGGCTGTCGCGGTGGCCTGGACCGAGATGACCCGCTTTGCCGACACCGCCCGTTGGGAAAAGCCGCAGGGCAAGGCCGCGCCCCTGGTGATCGACAAGCACTGGACCCTGGTGCCTGCGGGCCTGTCGCTGGCGATCGGCTGCAACACCTTCCCGACCTGGAACAGCTATCCCGGCATCTTCGCCAGCCTCGCCACCGGCAACCCGGTGATCGTGAAGCCCCATCCCGCCGCGATCCTGCCGCTGGCCTTGACCGTGCAGGTCGCCCGGGAGGTTCTGGCCGAATCGGGCCTGCCCGCCGATGCGGTCCTGCTGGCCGTCGATGAACCGGACGCACCGATCACCAAGCAGCTCGCGACCGATCCGGCGGTGCGGCTGATCGACTATACCGGGTCGTCGGCCTTCGGCGGCTGGCTGCGCGAGAACGCGCGCCAGGCGCAGATCTTCACCGAGGAAGCGGGCGTCAACGGCGTGATCATCGCCGCGACCGACGATTTCGACGGCATGTGCGCGAACCTGGCGTTTTCGCTGTCGCTGTATTCCGGGCAGATGTGCACGGCGCCGCAAAACCTTTACGTTCCGGCGGCTGGCATCGACACCGAACAAGGGCACAAGAGCTTTGACCAGGTGGCGGACGGGCTGGCCCAGGCCATCGACGCGCTGCTGGCCGATCCGAAGCAGGCGGCGGGCATCTGCGGCGCCATCGCCAATCCGGCGACGCTGGACCGCGCGGCAAACGCCCGCGACCAGGGCCGGGTGATCCGGGACGGCACGCCCTTGCTGCTGGCGGTGGATGCCGATGCCCCGGTGGCGCAGGCCGAATGCTTCGGCCCCGTGGCCTTCCTGATCCCCTGCGCGGATGCCGATGACGGCATCGCGCGCGCCGCCCGCCTGGCCGCGACCAAGGGCGCCATCACCGCCGCGCTTTACGACACCGACGAGGCCCGCATCCGCCGCGCCGCCCAGGCCTTCGCCCGCGTGGGCGTCAACCTGTCGGTCAACCTGACCGGGGCCATCTACGTCAACCAGTCGGCGGCCTTCAGCGATTTCCACGTCACCGGCGCGAACCCCGCCGGGAACGCCTGCCTGACCGACACCGCCTTTGTCGCGACCCGCTTTCGCCGCGTGATGTGGCGCAGGCCCGCCACCGTTTGACCAAGTTCTCTGGGGAGGAGACCAAATGAAAAAGACCCTGACCACCACCGCCCTTGCCACCGCTCTTGCGCTTGGCGCGACCGCCGCCGGCGCCGAGATCCGCATCGGCGCGTCCTTGTCCGCCACCGGCCCCGCCGCCTTCCTGGGCGACCCCGAGGCAAAGACCCTGGAAATGCTGGTCGAAGCCCTGAACGAGCAGGGCGGCATCAACGGCGAGGAGATCGCCCTGACGCTTTATGACGACGGCGGCGATCCGAACAAGGCGCGCACCTTCGCCACCCGCCTGATCGAGGATGACGAGGTCGTGGCGATCATCGGCGGGTCCACCACCGGCACCTCCATGTCGATCCTGTCGGTGGCCGAGGACAACGAGATCCCCTTCATCTCGCTGGCCGGCGCCATCGAGATCATCGACCCTGTGAAGCCCTTCACCTTCAAGACCCCCCATACCGACCGCATGGCCTGCCAGAAGATCTTCGAGGACATGCAGAAGCAGGGCATCACCAGCATCGGCATGATCTCGGGCACCGACGGCTTCGGCGCGTCGATGCAGGCGCAGTGCAAGGAGGTTGTGGGCGAATACGGCATCACCGTCGCGGCGGACGAGACCTACAACCCCACCGATGCCGACATGACCACGCAGCTGACCAAGATCCGCAACACCGAGGGCGTGCAGGCCGTGCTGAACCCCGGCTTCGGCCAGGGCCCGTCCATCGTGACGCGCAACTATCGCCAGCTTGCCATCGACCTGCCGCTGTATCAGTCGCACGGCGTGGCCTCCGACGGCTTCATCGAACTGGCGGGGTCTGATGCCGCCGAGGGCGTGCGCCTGCCCGGCACCGCGCTGCTGATCGCCGACCAGTTGCCTGCGGACGATCCCCAGAAGCCGGTGGTGGACGCCTACAAGGCCGCGTTCGAGGAAAAGACCGGCACGGCGGTCGGCACCTTCGGCGGCTATGCCCATGACGCCTTCCTGATCCTGACCGACGCCATCGAACGGGCGGGCAGCGCCAAGCCGCAGGCGATCCGCGACGCCATCGAGGCGACCAGCGGCCTTGCCGGAACCACCGGCGTCTACACCATGTCGGCCGAGGATCACCTGGGCCTGGACCTGTCCGCCTTCCGCATGTTGCAGATCAAGGGCGGCGAATGGACCGTGGTGGAATGATCCGCTGACCGCCGCGCCCTTGGCGGGGCGCGGCATCATCTGCCGAAGGGGTCGCCATGGCGGAACTGCTGCAATTCCTGTTTTCGGGCGTGACGGTTGGCGCGGTTTACGCGCTTGTCGCGCTTGGCTTCACGATCATCTACAACGCCTCCGACGTGGTGAACTTCGCCCAGGGCGAATTCGTCATGCTGGGCGGCATGCTGACCTTCGTTTGCCACACGGCGGGCCTGCCGCTGCCCCTGGCCGCGCTGATCGCCATCGCGGCCACCGCGGCTGTGGGCGTCCTGATGAACAAGCTGGCCATCGAGCCCGCGCGCGGCGCGCCGGTGGTGTCGCTGATCATCATCACCATCGGCGCCTCGATCTTCATCCGGGGCGGGGCGCAACTGCTGTTCGGCAAGCAGATCCACAGCTTTCCGGCCTTTTCCGGCGACACGCCGCTGCGCATCGGCGGGGCCACGATCCTGCCGCAAAGCCTGTGGGTGATCGGCGGGGCGGTGGTGGTCTTCGTGGGGCTGTGGCTGTTCTTCACCCGCACGCTGACGGGACGCGCCGTGCTGGCCACGTCGAACAACCGCCTGGCCGCGCAGCTTGTGGGCATCAACACGGGCTTCGTGATGACGTTGTCCTTCGCCCTGTCGGCGGGGATCGGGGCGCTCGCGGGGGTGCTGGTGACGCCGATCACGCTGACCTCCTACGACGTGGGGCTGGCGCTGGCGCTGAAAGGGTTCGCCGCCGCCATGCTGGGCGGGATGGGCAACCCCAAGGGCGCGCTGGCGGGCGGGATCGTGCTGGGCCTGCTGGAATCGCTGACGGCGGGATACCTGTCGTCGCAATACAAGGACGCGGCGGCCTTTGTGGTGATCCTTCTGGTGCTGTTTTTCATGCCGCAGGGCCTGTTCGGCCGGAAATCCGTGGATCGGGTGTGACATGAAGCTGACCTCCAAATCCGCCACGCTGCTGGTTCTGGTTGTTCTGGTCGCGCTGTCGCCGGCGCTGTTCCCCTCGGGTTACTATTACCGGGTCGGCGCGCTGATCTTTGTCAACGCCATCGCGGTGACCGGCATCGTGATCCTGACCGGCTATGCGGGCCAGATCAGCCTGGGCCATGCCGGTTTCGCCGGGATCGGCGCCTATGCCTGCGCGCTTGCCCCGGTGCATCTGGGCCTGCACCCGGCGCTGGCCCTGGTGCTGGGGGCGGCGATCTCTGCCCTGCTGGCGTTCCTGGTGGGCCGCCCGATCCTGCGGCTGAAGGGATACTATCTGGGCGTCGCCACCCTGGGCTTCGGCATCCTGGTGTCGATGGTCCTGAACAACGAACGCCAGCTGACCGGCGGTCCCGACGGCATGGAGGTTCCCGAGCTTGGCCTGCGCGGGCTGCTGGAGAATGCCGGCCTGGACCTGACCAACGGCCAGTTCTGGTACTGGCTTTCGGGGATCGTCCTGATCGGCGCCGCCTGGCTGGCCCTGAACCTTTACAACAGCCCCACCGGCCGCGCCCTTCGCGCGCTGCACGGATCCGAGGTCGCGGCGCGCACCGTGGGCGTCGATGTGGCGCGGCTGAAATTGCAGGCGTTCGTGATCTCGGCGGTTTACGCGTCCGTGTCGGGGTCGCTGCTGGCGCTTCAGAACAAGTTCATCACGCCGGACGTGGCGGGCTTCCTGCACTCGATCGAGATGGTGACGATGGCCGTTCTGGGCGGCGTGGGATCCGCTCTGGGCGCGATCTTCGGGGCGGCGGTCCTGACGCTGCTGCCGCAGGTGCTGACGGTCTTCGCCGAATACGAACAGCTCGTGCTGGGCCTGGTGATGATGCTGGTGATGATCTTCCTGCCGCAGGGATTGCTGCCGTCGATCCTGCGCAAGGTCCGGGGGAAGGACGAATGACCGCGCTTTTGTCAGTCGAGGGCCTGGGCATCAGCTTCGGCGGCCTCAAGGCCGTGAACGATGTCAGCTTCACCGTGCAGCCGGGCGAGATCACCTCGGTCATCGGCCCCAATGGCGCGGGCAAGACCACGCTGTTCAACATGATTTCCGGCGTTTATCAGCCTGGCCGCGGCCGCGTGATCCTGGGGGGCGAGGACGTGACCGGCATGGCCCCGCACCTGCTGGCCCGGCGCGGCATGTCGCGGACCTTCCAGAATCTGCAAATCTTCCAGTCCATGACCGTTCTGGAAAACGCCATCGCGGGCTATCACCTTGCGGAACGCGGGCCGGTGCTGGCGGACCTGTTCGGCCTGCCCTCGTCGCGCCGCCGCGCGGCCGCGGCGTCGTCGGGCGCGCGCGATCTGCTGGCCCGCGTCGGCCTGGACCGCGCGGCCGAGCGCGAGGCCGGGAACCTGTCCTATGGCGCGTTGAAACGGCTGGAAATCGCCCGCGCCCTGGCCCTGTCGCCCAGGATCCTGCTGCTGGACGAACCCGCCGCGGGCTGCAACGCCGTCGAGACCGAGGAGATCGACCACCTGATCGCCGAGGTCGCCCGTTCGGGCGTGGCGATCCTGCTGGTCGAACACGACATGAAGATGGTCATGCGCATTTCCAACCACATCGTCGTGCTGGACCACGGCGAGAAGATCGCCGAAGGCGATCCCGCCGCCGTCAGCCGCGACCCGGCGGTGATCGCCGCCTATCTGGGAACGGATGCAGAAACGGGGGCCGCCCATGCTGACGGTTGAAGGGCTGCGCGCGCGCTATGGCCGGATCGAGGTCTTGCACGGCATCGACCTGACCGTGCATGGCGGAGAGATCGTCACCGTGGTCGGCGCCAACGGCGCGGGCAAGACAACGCTGCTGAAATGCCTGTCGGGCATCCAGCCGGTGTCGGGCGGCACGATCACCTTCCGGGGCGAGACGCTGACCGGCGTTCCCGCCCATCGCCGCCCCGCGCGCGGGCTGACCCAATCGCCCGAAGGCCGGCAGATCTTCACCAACCTGACGGTCGAGGAGAACCTCCGGCTTGGCGCGTATCTGTTCACGGACGAACGGGTGGACAAGGACATGGCGGACGCCTTCGCGATGTTCCCGATCCTGCGCGAAAAACGCAATCTGCCAGCGGGCGGGCTGTCTGGCGGGCAGCAGCAGATGCTGGCCATGGCCCGCGCGCTGATGGGGCGACCGTCCTGCCTTCTGCTGGACGAGCCGTCGATGGGCCTTGCCCCGATCATAGTGCAGCAGATCTTCGACGTGATCGGCGGGCTGAAGGCGCTTGGCGTGACGGTTCTGCTGGTCGAACAGAACGCCTTCGGCGCGCTGAAGATCGCGGACCGGGGCTATGTCATGGAAACCGGCCGCATCACGATGTCGGGCGCGGCGGAAGAACTGATCGCCGACCCGCGCATCCGCGAAGCCTATCTGGGGATCTAGAATGTCCGTTGTCAGCATCAGCCGCGATGGAGACATCGCCATCGTCACCGTGGACAATCCGCCAGTCAACGCCTTGTCGCAGGCCTTGCGGCAGGGGCTGTGGGATGCGGCGGCAACGCTTGACGCAGACCCCTCCGTCCGTGCCGTTGTGCTGATCTGCGCGGGACGCACCTTTATCGCCGGGGCCGACGTGACCGAATTCGGCAAGCCCCCGCTCGAGCCGCACCTGCCCGACCTGGTGGACCGGATCGAGGGCGCGGAAAAGCCCTGGACCGCCGCCATCCACGGCTCTGCCCTGGGCGGGGGGTTCGAGGTCGCGATGGGCTGCCGCTTCCGCGTGGCGCTGGACAGCGCCTCGGTCGGCCTGCCCGAGGTGACGCTCGGCATCGTGCCCGGCGCGTCCGGCACGGTGCGCACCCCTCGGCTGGCGGGGATCGAGGCGGCGGTCGATCTGGTCACGTCGGGCAAGCCCGTGCGCGCCGCGAAGGCGCTGTCGCTGGGCCTGATCGACGCGGTTTTCGCCTCTGACCTGCAAGCGAACGCGGTGGCCTTCGCCCGCGACGCCCTGACCTGCGACCTGCCGCCGCCGGTTTCGGCCCGCCCGGTCGCCGCCCCGGATGCCGCTTTCTGGGACAGCCGCAGCCAGGCCGTCGCGAAAGCCGCCAAAGGCGCCGACGCGCCGCTGCGCGCGCTTGGCTGCCTGCGCAAGGCGGCCGAGGCGCCCTTTGCCGAGGCCATGGCCTTCGAGCGCCAGACCTTTCTGGACCTGCGCGGCTCGGACCAGGCGGCGGCGCTGCGCCATGTCTTCTTTGCCGAACGCGCCGCGCCCCGGCCCGCGCATTTGCGCGACGTGGACCCCCTGCCCCTGCGCCGCGCTGGCGTGGTCGGCGGCGGCACCATGGGCGCGGGGATCGCGGCGGCTTTGCGCGACGCGGGAATCCCCGTCACCTTGATCGAACGCGACGGCCAGGCCCTTGCGCGCGGCACAGCCACCCTGCGCGGCATCTTCGAGAACGCCGTCAAGCGCGGCAAGCTGTCGGATGCGCAGGCCCGCGACCGGATGGCGGGCGTCACCGCGACCACCGACCATGCCGCGCTGGCCGACGCCGATCTGGTGATCGAGGCCGTGTTCGAGGACATCGCCGTCAAGCGCGCGGTTTTCGACCGACTGGCCCGGGCCTGCCGTCCCGATGCGGTGCTGGCGACGAACACGTCCTATCTGGACCCCCGCCTTATCGCAAACGGCCTGCCGCACCCCGACCGCTTCATCGGGCTGCATTTCTTTAGCCCCGCCAACGTGATGCGCCTGCTGGAGATCGTGCCGGTCCCCGAAACCTCGGACCGCACGCTGGCGACCGGCTTCGCCCTTGCCCGCCTGCTGAACAAGATCCCCGTGCAGTCCGGCATCTGCGAAGGCTTTATCGGCAACCGCATCCTCAAACGCTATCGCGCAAGCGCCGAGGCCCTGGTCTGCCAGGGCATCGCCATTGCCGACATCGACGCGGCCATGCGCGGCTATGGCTTCGCCATGGGACCGTTCGAGGCGCAGGATCTGGGCGGGCTCGACATTGCCTTCCTGCAACGCGAAGGGGCGCGGGCCGCAGGCCGGACGGTGCCGGAAACGCTGGGCGACATCCTGGTGCGCGCGGGCCGCAAGGGGCAGAAGACCGGCGGCGGCTGGTATGACTATGCCCCTGGCGAGCGCAGGCCGCAGCCTTCCGCCGCCGTGGCCGATCTGCTGGCGGACCGGATCACCGGCAGCGCCAGGATGGACCGCGACAGCATCGCTCGCCATCTGATAGGCGAAATGGCCGCCGAGGGGCAGGCGATCCTGGACGAAGGCATCGCGGCGCGGGCGTCAGACATCGACCTGGTGGAAATCCACGGCTACGGCTTTCCGCGCTGGCGCGGCGGTCCGATGTTCGCGGGCGCAAGCCTGGCATCATCGCGGACAGGCTGACGGATACGCCGACGGGCATGGCCGGGCAGCTTCCGTCAGCCGCCGACTTGCCTGTGACTTCATTGGCCGGACCGTCGCCGGGCAAAACCAGCCGGTGAGGATCGCGGCGGCGCTGTCCGGCCCTGTCTCGGGCCGTGGCCCGGCGTCCCGGACGGGACGCCCGGGGCGTTTCGACGGCCCGCCCGCCCGAGCCACTGCCCATTGCGGGGGATCGCCGCGCGTGGCAGACGCGCCTGGCCCTGCCACGGGCAACGCCTGCGCTGCAACAAGGAAGCCTCTCATGACCTTTCGCCAGACCCGCATCGTGGAGTTCCAGCATTGCGATCCGGCGGGGATCGTCTTCTATCCCCGCTATTTCGAAATGGTCTCCTCGGTGGTCGAGCGGTTCTTCGCCGACGAGCTTGCCCATGGCTTCCACCGCATGCATGTGATGCGCCGGATCGGCGTGCCCACGGCGCGCATCGCCGTGGATTTCCACGCCCCTTCCCGGCTGGAGGACAGACTGGACTTCGCGCTGGCGATCACCCGCATCGGCACCAGTTCCGTGAATTACCGCCTGGCCTGCACCGGTCCCGACCCCCGCTTCACCGCAACCGGCACGCTGGTGCATTTCGATTTCAACACCGGGCGTTCCGCGCCCTGGACCGACGATCTGCGCGCGGGCCTTGCCCGGCATCTGGAAACCGAACCTGCCTGACGAGGGGACGCCTTTGCGGCCCCCCTTCCCCCGCCCCGTCCGTCAGGCCCTTTCCGGCGGAATCAGGGCGGTGGCGACGGCGGCCAGCACGGCCACCCCGGCGAAGACATGGAAATTCGCGGCCACGGGCAGCGCCGTGCTGGCCAGCGCGCCGCCCAGCAGCGGGCCGCTCAGCGCGCCGAGCCGCGAAAAGCTCAGCGCCCATCCCGTTCCCGCCGCGCGCACCTCGGGCGACAGCCGCTGGGCCAGAAAGCCCGTCAGGATCAGCGAGGCTGCCACGGTTCCAAAGCCCGCCAGCGCCACGAAGACATGGTTCACCACCAGCGAGTTCTGGAAGGACAGCGCGAAGATCCCCACGGCCCCCAGCAGATACGATGCCGCGACGGTGAAGCGCACCCCGAACCGGTCCGCCAGCTTGCCCAGGAAGATGCCGCCGATGGCCGAGCTGAGGCTGAACACCGCCAGGAACAGAAGGCTGTTGCCCAGGTCATAGCCGCTTTTGCGCATGATCTGCGGCAGCCATTGCCCCAGGCCATAGACAAGCATCAGGCCCATGAACAGCGCGCTCCAGAAGCAGGCGGTCTCGCGGGCGCGTTCCCGGGCGAAGATGCGGCCCAGAACCTCGCGCCAGCGCAGCCCCTGCCGGCGCGCGGCGGGGGTGGGGACGGCCATGTTCCACCGGCGGGCCAGGCTTTCGGCCCGTGCCGTCCGGCCGCGCGACACCAGCCACTCCAGCGATTCCGGCAACAGCGCCATCATCACCGGCACCAGCGCCAGGGGCGCCGCCCCGATCAGCATCATCATCCGCCAGCCATGGTCCTCCAGATGGGCCCGGCTGACCAGGGCCGCGGTCAGGATGCCGATGGAATAACCGGAATACATCAGACCATAGTTGAAGCTTTTGCGGGACTTGGGTGAAAACTCGGTGGTCAGGGCCGCCGCGCAGGGGATGATGCCGCCAAGCCCCAGTCCGGCGACAAAGCGGCTGAAGCCGAAAACCGCGGGCGTCGGCGCCAGCGCGCTGAGGATCATGCAGGACGCGAACAGGACCAGGCACAGGATGAACAGCGGCTTGCGGCCATAGGTTTCGCTCAGCATCCCGGCCAGGATGCCGCCGATCAGCATGCCGAACACGGTGTAGCTGCCCATGGCGCCCAATTGCAGCGGCGTCAGCCGCCATTGCGGATCGTTGGACAAGGCAGGCAGGACCGCGCCAAGCACGCCCACGTCGTATCCTTCGGCAAAGATCGCAAGCCAGCACAGGAAAACGACGACATAGCTTTTGCGCGCCGAGATCTCTCGGGCCGGGGCGTCGTCAAGGGTCATGAACACGTCGGAAACTCCTGTTGGATGGTTCCCCCGCCAGAATTCTATGCGTGCTGGGCGAGGATGTCGTTTGCCGGCCCGCCGCCGCGAACGGCGGGGCGGGACCATCGGTGGCAGTCTGGCAGGGCGTCTGGCCGGAACCGGACCAGGGCTCTGCCGCAAAAGGCGACATGTCTCAATATTTAGGGTATGAAATGTTTAAATATGAAGCAAGTTGTTTGTGCAGATCGTGCAGATTGGCAGGATGTGCGGGAAAACGGTGGCCGATACCTTGACGGCAGCATTTTGCCATCCATATACCATCCATACGGATGGAGAAATGCTCATGGCAGAGATACGTCCCCTGCGCGACAGGGTTCCCGACAGCGAAAAGGTCACCATCAACCTCGGCTATGTCGATCTGGGCCGCATCGACCTGCTGGTTCAGGAAGGGTTCTATTCCAACCGCAGCGACTTCATCCGCACGGCAATCCGCAACCAGCTGGACAGCCACCGCGACGTGCTGTCCCGATCGGTTCAGCGTCACATGATGGACATGGGCCTGCGGGACTTCACGCGGGCCGAACTGGAGGCCGCGCGTCAGGCGGGCGAGGTGCTGCATGTCAGGGTCGTGGGCCTTGCGCGCTTCGACGCCGACGTGACCCCGGAACTGGCGCGGGCCACGATCGGCTCGATCTCGGTCCTGGGCGCGCTGCAAGCCGGTCCCGATCTGAAGAAGGCGCTGGCCGACCGCATTCTATAGCCCTGAAAGGGACACGATGATGAAGACCTTCAACGTCGGCGCGCTGCGCCAGGCGATCGGCAAGCTTCGGCTTCAGGATTCGAACGATCTTGTGCAGCGCACCCTCGCCCGGCACGGGCTGAGCCTTCCCGGGCAGCAGGCGGGCTTTCAGCCGCCCTTTGCCGCCCCGGCGGCGGATCCCGTCCCGCCGGGCGCAAGCGCCGGAACCGGCCGCTTTTCCTGCGCGGCGGGCAGCCGGGACTATCTGGCCTATGTCCCGGCCTCGGCGGAGGGGGGCATCCGGGGCATGGTGGTCATGCTGCACGGCTGCACGCAGGATCCGGCCGATTTCGCGCGCGGCACGGGAATGAACGCGCTGGCGGAGGAACACCGGCTTGTTGTCCTGTATCCCCACCAGTCGCGCGGCGAGAACGCCCAGTCCTGCTGGAACTGGTTCAGCGCCGGCGACCAGCGCCGCGGCCGGGGCGAGCCAGAGATCCTGGCGCGGATGGCTGCGGACCTGGCGGGCCGCCACGATGTGCCGCGCGACCGGATCTTCGTGGCGGGCCTGTCGGCCGGCGCGGCCATGGCGGTGATCCTGGGCCAGACCCATCCCGATGTCTTCGCCGCCGTGGGCGCCCATTCCGGCCTGCCCTTCGGAGCGGCCCGCGACGTGCCGTCCGCCTTTGCGGCGATGAACGGTCAGGGCGCCGAACCTCTGGCGCCCGGCAAGGCCGCGCCCACCCCCACCATCGTCTTTCACGGCAGCGCCGACCGCACCGTGCATCCCCTGAACGGCGACCGCATCGCCGCGGCCACGCTGGCCGCCGGACCCGTCCAGACGATGCTGGACCGCAAGACCGGCACGGCGGGCGCGCGGCGCTTCACCCGCGAGATCACCACCCTGCCGGATGGCCGCGTTCTTCTGGAGCACTGGCGGATCGAAGGGTTGGGCCATGCCTGGTCGGGCGGCAAGCCCGGCGGATCCCACGCCGACCCGCAAGGCCCCGATGCCAGCGCCGCGATGCTGCGCTTTTTCCTGGATCAGCCGCGGGCGGCGGGCTGAAGAAAGCCCGATCCCCATCCCGAACCCGGCCAGAGCAAGTCCCGCCCCCGCGCCATTGCTTCCCGGACCGGCAAGGGACAAGCCGTGGGCGCTGCCGGTCGCAAGGGGGTCCGCACCGCGTGCGGCCAGGTTCCGGGCGCGAACCCGTCACCCTGCATCCGCGCGGCGCCGTCGGGCGTCAGCCGGTTCTGCGCGACCTTCGGCCCGAATGCCGCGGCAGCGCCGAGGAGGCCGGGGCCGCCACGCCTGGTCCGGCGATCCTGGGCTGTCCGCCTCCGACATCGCCTGCGGCCGGACATCGCGCATGGGGATGCGGCGGCGGCGTCAGGCCATCCGTTCCAGCAGGTCGTTTGCCACGTCCAGCCGATCCTCGGGGCCGGGATGGCGCAGCGTCAGGCGCATGTCCTGGCAGGACAGCCCGTCCAGGCCGGACAGTTGCGCGGCAAAGTCGCCGGCGCGCACGCCGTCCCGGAAATCCAGCGCCACCCCCTCGGGACCAAGCCTCAGGGCCGCCACGCCCAGCCGTCCGGCCAGCGCGCGCAGCTGGGCCGCGCGCAACAGCGTCTCGACCGGCGGGGGCGGAGGGCCGAAGCGGTCCGCGATCTCGTCCGTCAGGCGCGCCACGTCGTCCAGGCTCGCGGCCCGCGCGATGCGGTGATACAGGTCGATGCGGGTTTCTGGTTCAGGGATGTAATCGGCGGGGATGTGACCCGGCTCGCCGGGGATCTGCGGCGGGGGCGGGGCGTCCGCTTCGCCCTTGGCGCGGCGCAGGGCGGATGCCAGCATCTCTTGGTAAAGGCCAAGTCCGACGCGCTGGACATGGCCAGCCTGCCTGTCGCCCAGCAGGTCGCCCGCGCCGCGCCGGTCCAGATCGGCGGCGCTGATGGCCATTCCGGCCCCCAGCCTGTCCATGGCCTGCAAGGTACCAAGACGCTTTTGCGCGTCGGCGGCCAGCGCCTCGCCCGGGGCGGTCAGCAGGTGGCAATAGGCCTGCGCGGCCCCGCGCCCAACCCGGCCGCGAAGCTGGTGAAGCTGGGCAAGCCCGAACAGCGCCGGGCGCAGGATCACCATGGTGTTGGCGCGTGCCACGTCCAGGCCGCTTTCGATGATGGCGGTCGCCAGCAGCACGTCGCCTTCGCCCCGGGCGAAATCCACCATGGTCGCGTCGATCTCTCGCGCGGGAAGATCGCCATGGGCGATCCGCAGGCGCAGGTCGGGAAGCAGGCGCGCCAGGCGTTCGGCCACCGGCGCGATGTCCTCGACCCGGGGAACGACCACGAAGCTCTGCCCTCCGCGCCGTTTTTCGCGCAAGAGCGCCCGGCGCAGGGTCGCGTCGTCCGCTTCGGCGATCAGGGTGCGGATGGCGCGGCGGCGGGCGGGGGGCGACGTGAGATAGCTGAGATCCTGCAACCCCACCAGCGCGGCCTGCAAGGTGCGGGGGATGGGCGTGGCGCTCATCGACAGGACATGCAGGCCCTGGCCCAGTTCCCGCAGCTTCCGCTTCTGGGCGGCGCCGAAACGCTGTTCCTCGTCGATGACCAGCAGGCCCAGGCCGTCGAAGCCGACGCCCTTGCCCAGCAGGGCATGGGTGCCCACGGCGATGCGGATGGACCCGTCGGCAAGGCCCGCCCGGACGGCGGCGGTGGGCTTGCCCGTGACCAGCCGCGACAGGTGCCCGACCGTGATCCCCAGGGGGGCGAAGCGGCGGCGGAACGTTTCGTAATGCTGCCGCGCAAGAACGGTGGTCGGGGCGCAGACGGCCACCTGGCAGCCGCTGAGCGCGGCGGCGGCGGCGGCGCGAAGAGCGATCTCGGTCTTGCCAAAGCCCACATCGCCGATCACCAGCCGGTCCATCGGCCTGCCCGAGGCCATGTCGGCCAGAACCGCGCGCACCGCCTGATCCTGGTCGGGCGTCGGCTGAAAGGGAAAGCGCGACACGAAGCGTTCGTAGTCGCGGGCGGGCGGGACCAGCTTGGGCGCGGTCGCCGCGTCCCGCGCGCGGGCCAGCGCCACCAGGTGATCGGCCAGCCCGGCCAGCGCGTCGGCGGTCGCCGCGCGGCGCTTCCGCCAGGCCGTGCCGCCCGGACGGTCCAACGTCACGCCCGCCTCCGTCGTGCCATAGCGCCAGATGCGGCCCGCGTCATGGGTGGGAACCATCAGCCGCTGATCCTGTGCGAAGGTCAGGCGGATCGCCTCGGGGCCCGGGCTTGCGGGATCCAGCGCCTCCAGCCCGTCAAGGCGGGCCAGCCCGTGATCCTCGTGCACCACGATGTCGCCCGCCTCGAAGCCCGCGAAGGGCAGGCCGGGCTGCGCCGGGGCATGGCGGCTGTCCCGGGACGCGGCCCGGCTGCCCAGCAGATCCTGCGCGGTGACGATGACCCGGTCATCGGTCGCGGCCCCATGACCCAGATCGGCCACCAGCACCGCGCGGTCATGGCCCTGGCATCCGGCCCAGTCGGCCGCCCGTTCGGGCGGCTGCCCGCCGGCCTGCCCCACCATGCGCGCGATGCGCGCCCGTTCCGCCTCGGACCCCGCCACGAAGACGACCGGGCGTCCCGCCACGGCATCGCTGGCCAGGAACTCGGCCAGCCGGGCGCGCGGCCGGGCGGCGGCGGCAAAGGCCGGAACCGGACTCCAGTCAGGCACGGTCAGCGGACCGATGCGCGAGGCAAGACCCGCCCACTCCCCCGCCCCGAGATACAAGGCGTCCGCCGGCAGCGGATAGGCGCCGTCGGCCTCGGCCTCGGCGCGCGCTTCCTCCAGCCGGGCAAGGCGGCGGGGGGCGGACTCCAGCGTCGCGGGCAGCGCGGTGATGCGCGCGTCCGCCATGTGGTCGGGCAGGATCGTCAGGCCGTCCCAAGCCTTGGGCAGCCGGTGTTCGGCCCCCCGGTCCCAGGCCTCTCCGGCGGGGGGCAGTTCGGTGACAGGGACGATCTCGAGCAACGCGATCTCGCCGGTGGACCGCTGGGTGGCCGGGTCGAAGCAGCGCAGCGCCGTCACCACCCCGTCGGACATCTCGATCCGGCAGGGCAGCGCGTCCCCGCCCGCGAACACCTCGACGGTGCCGCCGCGGATGGCGATCTCGCCCGGTTCGTCCACGCGGTCGTCGGCGGCATAGCCCGCCTCGCGGGCAAAGGCCTCCAGCGCGTCCACGTCCAGCGGTTGGCCCAGCCGGACGGGAAAGCTGCGCGGGGCCTGGCGCGGAGGCAGGCGCTGCATCAGCGCGGCCAGCGGCGTCACCAGGATGTCGCCCGGCTGCGGATCCCGCAGCTTGTGCAGCACGGCCATGCGGCGGCCCATGGCGTCGGGCGTGGGCGAGGCGCCGTCGAAGGGCAGGCAATCCCAGGGCGGAAAGAACAGCACCCGCCGGTCCGGCAGCGCCCCGCGCAGAAAGGCCGTCAGGGCTTGCCCGCTTCGTTCGTCGCGCGTCACGTGCAGGATCCGGTCCTCGGGGCCGAGGCCACGCAGAAAGGCCAGCGCCTCGACGCAAGGGGGAACGGGGTCGGACATGGAACACCTCTGATCGTCGCTTCGGTCAGGGGATCTGCCCGGCTCGTTCTTATGAATTCCACCGTCCGGGATCGGTTCCAAGCCGGTGCGGGGTCATGCCTTTTCCTGTGCGGCAAGCGCGGCGTCGCGCATCTGGGTCAGGGTCTGGCGCGGGGTCAGCGCCTCGGGCGAGATGGCCAGATCCAGCAGCGCGCCGCTTCCCGATGCCAGCGCGCGGGCGAAGGCGGCCGGGAAATCCTCGGTCGCCTCGACCCGTTCGGCGTGATAGCCATAGGCGCGGGCCAGCGCCACGAAGTCGGGGTTGACCATGGTCGTGCCCGACACGCGCGCGGGATAATGGCGTTCCTGGTGGGCGCGGATCGTGCCGTAGATGCCGTTGTTCAGCAGCAGGACGATCGGCTGCGCCCCCGCCTGGACGGATGTGGCAAGCTCCTGGCAGGTCATCTGGAAATCGCCGTCGCCCGCGAAACAGACCACCGTGCGGCCGGGATGGGCCACCTTGGCGGCAATGGCGGCGGGCAGGCCGTATCCCATCGCGCCCGACTGCGGCGCCAGCAGCCGCGCCCGGGGGCCGAACTTGAAGAACTTGTTCGGCCAGACGGTGAAGTTGCCCGCGCCGTTGGTCAGGATCGCGTCGGGGGGCAAGACCTCGCGCAGATGCGCGGTGGCGACCGCCATGTCCACGGGCGACGGCTGCACGGGCGCGGCGAAGCCCGCTTCCCACGCCGCGCGGGCCTCCGCACGCCATGCGGCCCATCCGCCCCTGACCGGCGACAGGGCGGCGGCAAAGGCGTTGGGTCCGGCCTGGATGCCCAGCACCGGCTGGTAGATCTTGCCGATCTCTCGGTCCGAGGCATGGACGTGGATCAGCTTTTGCTCGGGCACCGGCACCGACAGAAGCGTGTAGCCGTCGGTCGTCATCTCGCCAAAGCGGACGTTGACGGCCAGGATCACGTCGGCGTCCCGGATCAGCGCCTTGACATGGGCGGGCATCCCCACGCCCGCCTCTCCGGCATAAACGGCCGAGAAGTTGTCGAACCGGTCCTGATAGCGGAAGGCCGCGATCACGGGGATGTCGCTCGCCTCGGCAAAGGATTGCAGCGCCTGTGTCCCTGCGTCCGACCAGTTGCATCCGCCGATCAGGATCAGCGGGCGGGCGGCGCCCGACAGCATCGCCTCGGCCTCGGCCACCGCGTCGGGCGAGGGCGCCGGCTCGGCCACGCGCGCCGGGCCGGACAGGGGCGCGGCGTCGGTCAGGCTGGTCAGCATGTCCTCGGGCAGGGCGATCACCACGGGGCCGGGGCGGCCGGTGGTGGCGGTGGTCCAGGCGCGGGCGAGGATTTCGGGGATGCGGTCCACCCGGTCGATCTCGACCGCCCATTTCGCCATGGTGCCGAAAACGGCGCGGTAGTCGATTTCCTGGAACGCCTCGCGGCCCTTCATGTCGGTCCCGACCTGGCCCACGAACAGGATCATCGGCGCGCTGTCCTGCATGGCCGTATGCACCCCGATGGATGCGTTGGTGACACCCGGTCCCCGCGTCACCATGCAGATGCCGGGCTGGCCCATGAGCTTGCCCCAGGCCGCCGCCATGAAGCCCGCGCCGCCTTCGTTGCGGCACAGCACGAAGTCCAGCTTGCCCTGCGTGTCATGCAGCGCGTCCAGCACCGCCAGATAGCTTTCGCCCGGCACCCCGAACGCCTTGGTCGCGCCAAGCGCCACCAGGCTTTCGACCAAAAGCTGTCCTCCGTTGCGCATCCTGGACCTATCCTTTCCCTCGACTGGCGTGATCCTGCCCGGGAACGGCGCGGGGAAAAACCCGGTATGCGCAATCGTCGGCGGAATTTTTCGGCAGGCCCCCCCGCCCGGGCACGGGAACGCGCGCCCCCCTCGCGGGTTGTTCCGGCAGGAGGAACCCCCATGACCCGCGAAACACCCAAGCAGCCCAACCCCGCAACCGATCCCCCCCGCCAGCATGGCCAGGGCGACCACGAAGGCGTTCCCCATTCCCCCGAGGAGTTCGACGTGATGAACCCGGCCAAGACCGGCAAGATCCCGGGCAACCCGCAAGAAAACCAGTGACCGGCCACATCTCTGGCCGGACCTGAAGGCACATCCGGCGCCGCGCGCCGGGCGCGGGGCTTTTCCCGCCCGGGACGGATCACCCGCGCCGGGCGGTTTCCTTTTGGGTGATCAGGCGGGCGGGGTTCTGGCGGGACAGAAAGCTCCACAGCCAGCTGACCGCCACAACCAGGCGCGATCGGACCCCGATCAGGAAGTAGATATGGGCGATGCCCCAGATCCACCAGGCCAGCCAGCCCGTCAGCCGGATGCGGCCAAAGTCGATCACCGCTGCGTTCCGGCCGATGGTGGCCAGGTTCCCCTGATGGGCATAACGGAAGGGGCCCGGCGCGGGCTTGCCCGCCAGCCGCGCCCTGATCGCGGCGGCGGCATACCGGCCCTGCTGCTTGGCCGCCGGGGCAAGGCCGGGCACCGGCTGGCCGTCCATCTCGACATGGGCGGTGTCGCCCAGCACGAAGATTCGGGGATCGTCCGGCAGGGTCAGTTGCGCATTCACGATCACGCGGCCCGCCCGGTCGGACTCGGCCCCCAGCCATTCCGCCGCCGGAGAGGCCTGCACCCCCGCCGCCCAGATCACCGTGCGGCAGGGCACCGCCTCGTCGCCGATCGTGACCTCTCGGTCCGAGATGGCGGTGACGGGCCGCCCCGTCAGCACCTGCACCCCGCGCCGCCGCAAGGCGGCCGCCGCATAATCGGACAGCCCTTGCGGAAAGACCGGCAGCACGCGCGGCCCCGCCTCGATCAGCATGATCCGGGCGGTTCGGGTGTCGATGCGGCGAAATTCGCGCGGCAGGACGCGATGGGCCAGATCGGCCACGATCCCGGCAAGCTCGACCCCCGTGGGACCGCCGCCGATGATGGCAAAGGTCAAGTTCGCGTCGCGCTCGGCGGGATCGGCGGTCAGTTCCGCCCGCTCGAAGGCCAGCAACAGGCGGCGGCGGATGGTGGTCGCGTCCTCCAGCGTCTTCAGCCCCGGTGCGTCGGCCTCCCATTCGTCATGGCCGAAATAGGCGTGGCGCGCGCCGGTGGCCAGAACCAGCGTGTCAAAGGGCACCCGGCCGCCATTCTCCAGCGCCACCTGCCGGGCGGCGCGGTCGATGCCGGTCACGCGCGCCAGCAGGGTCACGACCTCGGGCCTGTCGCGCAACACCCGCCGGATCGGCCAGGCGATCTCGGACGTGGCCAGAAGCGTGGTGGCGACCTGATACAGAAGCAGCTGGAACAGGTGGTGGTTGCGCTGGTCGATCAGGGTGATCGCGCAATCCGCGCCCCGCAGATCATGCACCAGCTGCAAGCCCGCGAATCCGGCCCCGACCACCACGATGCGATGCGGCGCGGCAGCCGGGGCTTGGGTCATTCGGGCACCAGCACGACCGTCGCCAGCGGCGGAAGCGTCAGGGCAAGGGAAGCCTGCCGGCCGTGCCAAGGGGTGTCGTCGGCTTGCAACGGTCCGGAGTTGCCGACGCCCGACCCGCCGTAACCCGCGTCGTCGGTGTTGAGGACCTCGCGCCAGGCGCCCGGCTGCGGCAGGCCGATGCGGTAATCGCGATGCACCTGTGGCGTCAGGTTGCAGACGATCACCGCCGGCGGGGCGCCGTCATCCGACTTGCGCAGATAAACCAGCACGCTTTGGTCGGCGTCGCTGGCGTCGATCCATTCGAAGCCCTCGGGGTCGCAGTCCAGCCGGTGCAGGGCGGGACGGTCGCGGTAAAGGCGGTTCAGATCCCGGATCAGCGCCTGCATCCCGGCGTGCAGCGGATCGTCCAGCAGATGCCAGTCCAGCGACTGGTCGTGGTTCCATTCGCGGTCCTGCGCGAACTCTCCGCCCATGAACAGCAGCTTCTTGCCCGGATGTGTCCACATGAAGCCGAAATAGGCGCGCAGGTTGGCGAATTTCTGCCAGCGGTCGCCCGCCATCTGCCGGATCAGCGATCCCTTGCCGTGGACCACCTCGTCATGGCTCAGCGGCAGCACGAAGTCTTCCGAAAAGGCGTAGACCATGCCGAAGGTCAGATCGTTCTGGTGGTGGCGGCGATGGATGGGATCGCGGCGGAAATAGCCCAGGGTGTCGTGCATCCAGCCCATGTTCCACTTGAACCCGAAGCCCAGGCCCCCGTCCTTGACCGGGCGGCTGACCTTGGGAAAGGCGGTCGATTCCTCGGCGATGGTGATGGCGCCGGGGTAATCCGCGCAAACGCGTTCGTTCACGTCGCGCAGAAAGGCGATGGCCTCCAGGTTCTCGTTTCCGCCGAACTGGTTGGGGATCCATTCCCCCGGCTTGCGCGAATAATCGAGATACAGCATCGAGGCCACCGCATCCACGCGCAGCGCATCGACATGGAACCTGTCCAGCCAGTAAAGCGCGCTGGCTTGCAGGAAGTTCGCCACCTCGCGCCGGCCGAAATTGTAGATGAGCGTGTTCCAGTCCTGGTGAAAGCCCTGCCGGGGGTCGGCATGTTCGTAAAGCGCGGTGCCGTCGAACCGGCCCAGGCCATGCGCGTCCGACGGGAAATGCGCGGGAACCCAGTCGATGATGACGCCGATGCCCGCCGCGTGCAGCCGGTCCACCAGCCGCGCGAAGGCCTCGGCCGAGCCGTAGCGGCTGGTGGGCGCGAACAGGCCGATGGGTTGGTATCCCCAGGATCCGGTGAAGGGATGTTCGGACACCGGCAGGAATTCCACATGGGTGAAGCCCATCTCGGTGACATAGGGGACCAGCAGGTCGGCGATGGATTCATAGTCCAGCACCTCGCCCTCGCCTCCGCGCCGCCAGGATCCCAGATGGACCTCGTAGATCGAGATCGGGGCCTTGCGGTCCTGCCGGGCCGCGCGGGTTTCCATCCAGTCCCCGTCCTGCCAGGGATGATCGGGCAGCCCGCTGATGACCGAGGCGGTTCCGGGCGACCGTTCGTGCGCAAAGCCCACCGGATCGGCCTTCAACGGCATCCGTTCGCCATGGGCGCTGATGATCTCGTATTTGTAAAGCTCTCCCACCGACAGGCCGGGGATGAACAGTTCCCACAGACCGGGGCCAAGGCGCCTGCGCATCGGATGGCGGCGGCCGTCCCAGGCATTGAAGTCGCCCACCACGCTGACGCGCCGCGCGTTGGGCGCCCAGACGGCGAAGGCCACGCCGTCCACCCCCTCGTGGGTGATCGGATGCGCGCCCAGCTTTTCGTAAAGCTGCCGGTGGCGACCTTCGGCGATCAGGTATTCGTCCATCTCGCCCAGCACCAGGCCGAAGCGATAGGGATCATCGACCGTCCAGCGGCGTTCGCCGGATGTCATCTCGAGCTGGTACCGGGTGCCTTCGAAGGGCCCGGCGAAGAACCCTTCGGGGTGGACGCGCTCCAGCGGCGTGCGGTGGCCGTCGCTCAGGACCGCCACGGTCGAGGCCTGGGGGGCGAAGACCCGCACCTCGCCGTCGTGGGGGCCCAGGACGGCGAAAGGGTTGGCGTGGCTGCCGCGCAGGACTGCCTCGATGTCGCTTGCCGTTGCGCTGGTCATTCGCCGCTCCGTTCCAGAAGATCCAGGATTCCGCGCAAGGGTATGCCGATCCAGGCGGGCCGGTTGCTCAGTTCATAGCCCGCCTCGTAGATCGCCTTGTGCAAAAGGAAGAAGTCCAGCAGCACCTTCCGCGATCCGGCGTCGGCGGGCAGGTTCGGCGCGCCTTGCGAATGGGCGTCATACGCCTCGAGGAAGTCGCGCGCAACCGTTCGCCGCCACGCCTCGACCCGTTCCATGCCGCGTCCGGCCCCGCTGGCGGAACTGCCGCCCTGGCGCGAGGCGACGCTCATCGCGGCATAGTCGAAGGACCGCAGCATCCCCGCCACGTCGCGAAGGGGCGAGGATTTCTCGCGCCGTTCGGCCAGGCTGCGGGCGGGCTCGCCCTCGAAGTCGATGATCGCCACGTCGTCGGACACCAGCAGCACCTGCCCCAGGTGGAAATCGCCGTGGATGCGCGACAGCTTGCAGGCGGGCGCAAGCTCCGCCACCGCCCGCAGCCGCGCCAGCAGCGCCTCGCGCTGGTCCAGCAGGGATCGCGCCAGCGGGGCGACCGCTTCGGGCAGGTGCGCCTGTTCCAGCCGGGCGATCAGCGCCTGCGCCTCGGATACCGCGTCGGCCGCCCATCGGCCAAGCTGGTCCGGGGTCAGATCGGCGGTCGCAAAGGCCGGGTCGTCGGTTTCCGTCGCCAGGGCCTTGTGCAGTTCCGCCGTGCGCCGCCCCAGCAGGGCGCCGATGCCGAGCGGAAAGTCGAAGCGCGCCGCGTCCGGCTGAGCCGCGCCGGCAGGCAAGCGGGTCTCGCGCTCGCGCATCTCCGGTTCCAGGGCCTTGACGATGCCGCTCCAGGCATCGCCCTGGTTCGGGACAAAGGCAAAGGCGGCGGCCAGGATCACGGGTCCATGCGCGGCCTGGCCCAGATAGCGGGGGGTGTTCTTGTAGCCCGCGACCTCGGTCAGGAACTTCGCGACCTCCACGTCGGGTTGCTCGCCTTCGCGGATGCGGCGATACAGCTTCAGGATGATCTTGTCGCCAAAGGCGATGGACAGGTTCGACTGTTCCGCGCCAAGCTGGCGGGGATCGCCCGGATCCCCGATCCGGCGCAGGGCTTCGGTCCCCTCGAACCGCATGGCCCCGTCGGACCGGTTTTCCTTCAACGCGTCCAGCAGCAGTCGCGGCAGGCGCTCGTCGAAGGCGCCGTCGATCAGGGCGCCCACGCGCGCGGCGTCGCGGATCCTGGCCAGCGTGTGGGACAGCTTCGGCGCGCCGGGACGCAGGTTCTCGTCCCCCCACCGGGCCGAGAGCGGCAGAAGATAGCTTTGCTGCTGATCCCCCACCGTCACGTCCAGCGAGACCAGTTCGTGTTCCCCCTGTCCCAGGCTGCCCAAGGGGGTCATGCGCACCGCGCCGATCCCCTTGTCCTTGCCCGCGAACCAGCGTTGCGACGGCAGCCATTGCGGCAGCACGTCGGTCTGGAACAGCCGCCCCCCCTGCCCGCCGATGGCGGTGGCCGCGCGCCCGTCGGGCGCGTCAAGGGTCATGAACTCCGGCAGGACACGCATCAGCGGGGCACTCCGGGGGCGAAAAGCTGCCAGACGGCATAAGGGCGGCTATGGGGATCCAGCTCCAGCCAGTGGTTCTTGCCGTGCCAGGTGAAGCTGTTGCCGTGGATCAGGTCGCGCACCTCGACCGAGGCCTCGTCGGGCAGGCCCCATTCCCACAAGGGCACCTCGAATTCGAAGGTCTGGGCGTTGTGGGGATCGAGATTGACGTGGATCAGCACGAAATCGTCGCCGGTCCGCTTGCCATAGCACAGCACCTTGTCGTTCCAGGCGTTGTAGAATTTCACGTTGGTGAAGTCCTGCAACGCCGGATGGCTTTGGCGAAGCCGGTTCATCAGGCGGATGTCGTCCTGGATATTGCCGGGCTGGTTCATGTCCCAGGCACGGATCTCGTATTTCTCGGAATTGAGGTATTCCTCCTTGCCCGGCACGGGGGTTGCCTCGCAGATCTCGAAGCCGTTGTAGACGCCGTAGTTGCCGCCCAGGGTCGCGGCCAGCGCCAGCCGCGTGCGGAAGCCGGGGCGGCCGCTGGTTTGCAGAAAGCGGGGGTTGATGTCGGGGGTGTTCACGAAGAAGTTCGGCCGCATGTATTCGCGGCATTCCTCCTGCGTCAGCTCGGTCAGGTAGTCGGTGATTTCCTGCTTTTCGTTGCGCCAGGTGAAATAGGAATAGGATTGCGAAAACCCGACCTTCGCCAGCCGCTTCATCACCTTGGGCCGGGTGAAGGCCTCGGCCAGGAAGATCACGCCCGGGTCCTTGCGGCGCACCTCGTCGATCATCCATTCCCAGAAGGGAAAGGGCTTGGTGTGGGGATTGTCCACGCGGAAGATGCGCACCCCCTGGTCCACCCAGAACAGCACCACGTCGCGCAGCGCGTACCACAGCGACGGCAGGGCGTCGCGATAGAAATGGACGTTGACGATGTCCTCGTATTTCTTGGGCGGGTTCTCGGCGAACTTGATGGTGCCGTCGGGCCGCCAGTCGAACCATTCGGGATGTTCCCGGATCCACGGGTGGTCGGGCGAACACTGGATGGCGAAATCCAACGCGATCTCAAGCCCGTGGTCCTTGGCCGCGGAAACCAGGCGGCGGAAATCGTCGAAGCTGCCCAGTTCGGGGTGGATCGCGTCATGCCCGCCTGCCTCGCTGCCGATGGCATAAGGGCTGCCGGGTTCGCCTTCCTGGGCGGTCAGGCTGTTGTTGCGGCCCTTGCGGTTGGTCTTGCCGATGGGATGGATCGGCGGAAAATACAGCACGTCGAAGCCCAGATCCCGCACATAGGGCAGCCGCGCGATCACGTCGTCAAAGGTGCCGTGGCGGTTCACGTCGCCCGATTGCGACCGGGGCATCAGTTCATACCACGCGCTGAAGGCGGCGGCCTTGCGGTCCGCGAAAACCGTCAGGGTCTTGTATTCGGTCAGGTTGGTCCGCGGCCCGAACTGCTGCATCAAGGCCAGAACCGCGGGATCGCCCATGCGGGCAAAGCGCGCCGCATCGGCGCCGTCGCCTGCGGCTTCGGCATAGGCCGCATCCGCCGCCAGCACGCCCACAAGGGTGGCGCGCGCCTCGTCGGGGGCGCGTCCCTTGTCCAGCCCGTCCTGCAACAGCCTCCGGCCTTCCTCCAACTCCAGCGCGACGCGCTGCCCAGCGGCCAGCTTCTTGGTCACCTCCTTGTGCCAGGTGGTGAACAGGTCGCGCCAGGCAAGGATCGTGCAGTCGTAGAACCCGTTCTCGGGGAAAACGACCGTGGTTGCCCAGCGGTCGTTTTCAAGCAAGGTCATGGGGGCTTCCTGGCCGTCCTCGCCGCCCGCGCGGCGCCAGGCGATCGCGGCGGCGATGGAATCGTGCCCGTCCGAGAAGATGTCGGCCTGAATGGCGGCAGGCTGGCCCGCGACGGCCTTGGCGGGAAAGCGGCCGCCGTCGATCTCGATCGAGACCCCCTCGATGGCGATCCGCTGCGCGGCAAGCGCCCGCAGCCGCGCGTCCGACCCCGCCTCAGGATCAAGGCCGGGGCCTGCGTCCTGTCCTGCGTGACCCGTCAAGTTGTTGCCCAGCATGGTTCCTTCCCCGGCAGCCTCGTGCCAGGACAACCGGCTTTGCAGGGCGAAGGTTCCTGTCCGATCACGCCCGACCGACCATGGCCCTTCCCGCCGGAAGTTTCGGGGGCGGGCCGGGAACCCTTGCCGCGCCGCGCCGTTGTATCCCTTGCCCTTGCGGGCAGATCCGTGAACGGCACGGTGCCAACATGCGTGTATTGATCCAGGACCGGAACGCCGCCCTGCTGGAGGAGATCGACCTTGATCTCGCCCCGCTTGCCGGGGACTGCATCCAGGTGATGTCCGGCGACGTCTCGACGCGGTACGATGTCATCTCCCGCCGGTTCCTGGTGGGGCCTTCCCGCGGGCCGGACAATGCGCGGCGCGATGTGCAGCTTGTGGTCACGGTCAGGCAGGGCTGCGCGGTCGGCAGCAAGGGCTATGACTGGGGCGCGGGATGCCCCGGCGGCAGGATCGTTCCCCTGGCCTGAGCGGACCGCGCGTCCAAGCGGCCCTTGCCTGGGGGACCGTGGCGTCGTAGGGCTGCCGGGCACTTCATGGCAGAGAACACGACATGCCGCTGCTGCTGGGCATCGACAATGGCCTGACCGTCACCAAGGCGGTGATCTTCGACGAAACGGGGCGGGTGTTGGCGACCGCGCGCCGGCGGGTGGCGCAGTCCATGCCGCAGCCCCGCCATGTCGAACGCGACATGGACGCCTTGTGGACCCAGACCGCCGCCGCCGTGGCCGAGGCCGTCGCCGCCTCCGGACGCCCCCCGTCCCAGATCGCGGCGGTCGCCGCCACCGCGCACGGCGACGGGCTGTATCTGCTGGACGGGGCCGCGCGGCCCCTTGGCCCCGGCATCCTGTCGCTGGACAGCCGGGCGGGCGATCTGGCCGAAACCTGGCGGCGGGACGGAACCGCCGACGCCGCCCTGGCGCGCACCGGGCAGATGCCCCATGCCTCGGCCCCCTCGGCGATCCTGGCCTGGATCCGCGACCGCCAGCCGGACCGCTTCGACCGCATCGGTCATGTGCTGGCCTGCAAGGACTGGCTGGCCTTCTGCCTGACGGGGCATATCGGCACCGACCTGACCGAGGCCAGCACCGCCTTCACAGATGTCCGAACGCAGGCCTTCGACCCCGGCGCCTTGGCGGTCTTCGGCCTTGGGGGCCTGTCGGACGCGCTGCCCGTTATCGCCCTGCCCGACCAGGTGATCGGCCGTGTCACCGCCACGGCCGCCGCCGCGACCGGCCTTGTTCCCGGCACGCCGGTCGTGGCCGGGCTGCACGACGTGACCGCATCGGCACTGGGCGCGGGCGGTTATGCCGAAGGCACGGTGGCCATTGTCGCCGGCACCTATTCCATCAACGAAACGGTGACGCGGCGGCCGCGCGCCGATGCCCGCTGGTTCTGCCGCAACGGGCTGCGCCGGGGCGAATGGAACGCCATGTCGATCTCGCCTGCCTCGGCGGCGAACTACGACTGGTTTCTGGACACGCTGTGCGGCGGCGACCGCACTGTCGCCGAGGCCCAGGGCCGCCCCTTCCACGCCGCCGTCATCCCGGAAATCGAGGCCGCGATGGCCCGTCCGTCCACCGTGATCTTTCACCCGTTCCTGTTCGGCTCTCCGCACGGTCCCCATGCCAGCGCCGGGTTTCTGGGGCTGCACGGCTGGCACGACCGGGGCGCCATGCTGCGCGCCGTGGTCGAGGGGATCGCCTTCAACCACCGCCACCACGTCGATGCCCTGCGCGACGGCTTCGCGCCGGGGGCCGCGCGGCTGACGGGCGGGATTTCCCGCAGCCCGGTCTTTGCCCAGCTTTTCGCAGACGCCCTGGCCATGCCGGTCGCGACCTCGGACACCGAGGAAGCCGCCGCCTGGGGCGCCGCCCTGTGCGCGGGATCGGGGGTCGGGCTGTTCGCCAGCCCCCGCCACGACCCGCGCGACATGGCCGCGCTGACACGGACCTACCGGCCCGATCCGGGGCGGTCCGCCGACCTGGGGCGCCGCTATGCCGTTTTTGCCGATCTTGTCGATGCGCTGTCCCCTCTTTGGCCGCGCATCGAGGCCCTGGGAACCTGACATGACCGACATCCAAGACATCGACGTGCTGATCCTGGGCGCGGGCATCAACGGCGCGGGCCTGTTCCGCGACCTGTGCGAGCAGGGCCTGACCTGCGTGATCGCCGACAAGGGCGATTTCGGCGGCGGCACATCCGCCGCGCCCTCGCGGCTGATCCATGGCGGCATCAAGTATCTGGAAACGGGCGAACTGCGGCTGGTCGCGCAATCGACGCTGGAACGGAACCTGCTTTTGCGGAACGCGCCGCATCTGGTGCGCCCGCTGCCCACGGTGGTCCCGATCTTTTCCTGGTTCAAGGGCGTGACGGCGGCGCTGCGCACGCTTTTGGGGTCCACAACCGCGCCGCGCAGCCGGGGCGCGGTGCTGATAAAGACGGGCCTTGCGATGTACGACTTCTATGGCCGCCGCCACCGGGTCATGCCGCGCCACCAGCTTTGGTCGAAAAGGCGGACCTTGCGGGAAATCCCGCCCATCACCCCCCGCATCGTCGCGGCAGGGCATTATTACGACGCCGCCGTCACCCTGCCCGAACGGCTGGTCTGGGAACTGCTGGCCGAAGGAATGCGCGCCAACCCGGCCTCGCGCGCCTGGAACTATGCCGCGCTGGAGGAGACCGACGGCGACACGCTGCGCCTGGCGACGCGCGACGGGGTGCGGGTGCTGCGTCCCCGCATCGTCGTGAACGCCGCCGGTCCCTGGATTGACCGGGTGAACGCGGCGCTCGGCGCGCCGTCGCGGCTGATCGGCGGCACCAAGGGCTCTCATGTCCTGCTGGACCATCCGGGCCTGATCGCCGCGCTGAAGGGGCGGATGATCTATTTCGAGGCCGACGACGGCCGCATCTGCCTGGTCTACGACCATGGGGGCCGCGCGCTGGTCGGCTCCACCGACACGCGCGACGACGATCCCGACAACGTGGCCTGCGACGACGGCGAGATCGACTATTTCCTGGACGCCCTGCGCAGCCTTTTGCCGGGCCTGTCGTTCGACCGCGGCCAGATCGTCTATGCCTATTCCGGGATCCGGCCCTTGCCCGCCTCGGACGCGTCCAATCCCGGCCTGATCAGCCGCGACCATTCCGCGCCCGTGGCGGAACCGGCGGGCGCGCGGCTTTGGCCGGTGATCTCGCTGGTGGGGGGCAAGTGGACGACTTTCCGGGGCTTTGCCGAGGAGGTGGCCGACGTGATCCTGGCCCGTCTGGGCCGGACCCGCCGATGCGACACGAAGCTGGCCCCGATCGGCGGCGGGCGCGATCATCCCGCCGACCCGCAGGCCTGGGCGCGGCAGGCCGCCCGCGACAGCGGGGCCGCGCCAGAGCGGGCGGCGGCGCTGCTGGCGCGCCATGGCACCACCGCCGCCGGCATCCTGGCCGCCGAAGGCGCCAGCCCGGCGATGCTGCGGGACGCGGATTACGCGCTGGCCGAACTCGACTGGCTTGTCCGCAACGAAAGCGTCTGCCACCTGACCGACCTGGTGATGCGGCGCACGGCGCTGGCGATCACCGGGCGTCTGTCGCGGCGCGACCTTCATGTCGCCGCAACGGTCTGCGCCGGGGCGCTCGGCTGGAGCGAGGCCCGCACCGCGCAAGAGATCGCGGACGCCGAAAGCCTGCTGGTGAACCGGCACCGCCTGCGGCTTCAGCCGGGATCTGCGGGCGCGGCCGCCAGTCCCGGATGATCGTGCAGGACACAGCACATCGCGCCATCCGGCCCTGGTCGAAAACCGCCGTGGGGCGGCGATCCGGCCCTCAGGCGTGCGGCCCTTGAGCAGGTATCCCCCCGCGGCCAGGGCGCGCATCAAGCCCTGAAGCGGCCCGGGGTTCGGGAAATCCCCGGCGGCGAACTCCATCTCTGCCGCCCCCCCCCCTTGGAATGGTCCGCCGCCCCATGGACAGCAGCAGGCGGCGAAAGGCGGCGGCACCTGGCGATGGCGGGACAACTGGGTCGGCAGCATCTCGGGCAGAAGCCGGAGGCCGAACCGCAGGGCCATCAAAGACGCCAGCGCCACCGTCTGGCCGGCCACGAACAGCGGGCCAGACGCGTTCGAGCCATAGATCCCGTTCAAGTGCCGCCCCTGGTCCACCGCGCAGAGCGAGAACCGGATGTCGGTGTCACGGCGCGGATCATCCGTGAAGGGTTCGCGCGGCGTGCGCATCTTGGACCCCCGGTCGGCGATGCGGACTACGCGGGGCGCCGTCGCCGCCCGTTTCGGCAGCCCGCCTGTTTGATCGACCGCAAAGACGGAAGGCATGATCCTGCGGCATGATGCCGGTCTGTATCGCGGGGCCTTTTTCGATGATCGGCAAGCAGCTTTCCCGTTGGACCATGGCCTGGTTCGCCTCGGCCCTGGCGTTTCTGGCCGTGTCGCTGTGCGGGGCGGTGGCCGGGGCGGCGGGGCCTGGCGACTGGTCGGGCGGGGCCGCGCTGGCGGTGGTGCACCTGTTCGCGCTTGGCTGGCTGTGCCAGATGATGCTGGGATCGCTGATCCAGTTCGCGCCGGTGTTGTGCGCGCGGCCCTTGGCGCTGCCGGGGTTGTCGCTGCCCGCCCTGCTGTTGACGGCGGGCGGGACCTTGATGCTGGCGGCGGGATTTCTGGGGCTGGACGGCGGGGCGCCGGGGCAAGGGCTGCTGGCGCTGGCGCCGGTGGTTCTGGCGGCGGCCTTCGGGCTGGCGGGGGCGATGCTGGCGCCGACGCTGGCCGCCGCGAAAGCCCTGCGCGGATCCGAGGGGCGGATGCTGGCCCTTGCCCTGGCGGCGCTTGGCGGGCTGTGGGCCACCGGGGCGGCGATGGCGGGTGCGCTGGCGGGATACGGCCTGCCCGTGGCGCTTTCGGCCGCCCTGCCCGCCCATGTTCTGCTGGGCGCGGGCGGCTGGCTGACGCTGGCGGCCTTCGGCGTCAGCTACAAGCTGTTCGCCATGTTCCTGCTGGCGCCCGAGGGCGACGGCCCGCTGCGCCGCGCGGTTTTCGGCGGCGCGGCCCTTGCCCTGGCGCTGGCGCTTGCCGGGGGCGCCCTGGCGCTTGCCGGGCGGGGATTCTGGCCGCCGGGCCTTGCCGTGGCGCTTGCCGCCGCCCTGATCGCCGCCTTGACCGCCGCCCTGTACCTGGCCGAGATCCGCCGCCTGTGGCAAAGCCGCCGCCGCCTCCGGGCCGAGGTGAACATGCGCTGGAGCCGCGCGGCCCTGGGCTTTCTGGCGCTTTCGGCCGCCCTGCTGCCGATCGCCGTTCTGCGGGGCGGTTCCTGGGCCGAGGCCGCCGTCTTCGCGGCCTTGGCGGGCTGGCTGTCCACGCTGACGCTGGCGCAGATGGTCAAGATCGTCTCGTTCCTGACCTGGATCCAGGTCTTCGCGCCCCAGATCGGCCGCCGTCCGATGCCGCTGGTGTCCGACCTGACCGATGCCCGCGCAACCGCGCGCTGGCTGGGGCTGTGGGCGGCGGGGGCGGCGGGCGGAACGCTGGCCCTGGCCGCAGGCCAGGCCTCGGGCTTCCGGCTGGCCGCGCTTGCCATGCTGCTGGCCGCCGGGGGCCTGACGCGCGAGGCCTGGGCCATCCGCCGCCTGCGCCATCTCGACCCTGCCCGGCGGCCCGACCGGCTGCCGCCCCTTGTGCTTCCCCCATCCCCCAAAGGATCCGACCATGACCGCACCCGAGCCTTTCGAGCTTGATGTCCGCCCGCAGCTTCGGCGCGGAGAGGAACCCTTTGCCGCCATCATGGCCGCCGCCGACCGCTTGCGGCCCGGCCAGGCGCTGCGGCTGATCGCGCCCTTTCGGCCCGCGCCGTTGTTCAGCGTCATGGCCAACCGGGGCTTCGCCGTCAGCGACCGCCGCCGCCCCGACGGCGCGTGGGAGGTTCTCTTTGCGCCGCTGGAAGGGGCTGCCCCGGATGCGGGGCTTGCGCCCGGATCGGCCCCCGGCGCGGCGCTGTGGCCCGACCCGTCGCTGGTGCTGGACCTGGCCGGGCTGATGCCGCCCGAACCCATGGTGCGCATCCTGGAAGCCCTTGCCACCCTGCCCGCGGACGAGGTTCTGTTCGCCCTGCTGGACCGCGAGCCGATGTTCCTGTTTCCCGAACTCGCGACGCGCGGCCACGAATGGGCGGGCAATTTCGCGCCCGACGGGGCGTCCTATCGGCTGCTGGTCCGATCGGGCGGGCCGGACCGGGGGGTGCGTCATGGCTGACGATCTGCGGGCGGCGGTCCTTGCCGCCCTGCGCGGGGTGGTGGACCCGGAAACCGGGCGCGACCTGGTGTCGATGGGACTGGTCTATGACGTGGCGGTGCGGGGCAGCCGGGTCAGCGTCACCATGACCACGACCACGCGCGGCTGCCCCTTGTCCGAACTGCTGCGCCAGGGGGCCGAGGCCGCCGTGGGGGCCGTGCCGGGCGTGGCCCGGGCCAGCGTGGCGCTGACCTGGGATCCGCCCTGGACGCCCGACCGGATCGCGGCGCGGACCTTTTGATCACGGAGCCGCTGCGCGGGGCTGGCGCCGCGCCCGCAGCAGCATGCCGCCATGTTCGGCGACAAACAGGCCGAACCCCGCGATCCACAGCGCGCCCGACGCCTCCATCAGCCCCGGAACGTCCCCGAGATCCGCCAGGGGCCGCGCCAGGGCCGCGCCGAACAGGCACAGATAGGCCGCCACCGTCGGCCGCGATGCCGTCAAAGGACGCCCGGTGTGGCCGCGCGTGGCCCGCGTCATCACCGCCAGCATGGTGGTGGCGACCACCCCCACCGTCAGCACATGCAGCGCCGAAACCGGCATCAGCAGGCCCGCCCCCGCCGCCGCGATCGCGGCAAAGCCCAGCGGCACGAAGCCGTAAGCCGCGTGCAGAACCAGCAGCAGCGCCTCGGCCCGGACCGCAAGGCCCCGCCAGCGCGCCAGGCGCAGGGCGTTCAGGCCCCCGGCGATCAGCGCGGCCGGCACCGTCGCCCGCGCCTCGGGCGCGAGGGTCCAGGCGGCAAGCGCCAGGGCCGAACAGGCGATCACCCCCATGTCGAAGCGGTTGAAGGAAACCGGCATCCGCGCCGCGCCGCGCTGGTGCAGCCAGTTCCGGGTGAAGCTGGGAATGATGCGCCCGCCGATGATCAGCACCAGAACCACATAGCCAGACACGGCGGCGCGCAGCCAGACCTGCGGATCGCCCCCTGTCAGAACGGCGGCGTGAAACCCGAGATTGCCCACCATGACGGCGGCGCATCCGGCCAGAACCTTCAGGTCGTTCCACTTGCGGCCCGCGACGATCTCGCGGCCCGCGATGGCCAGCAGCGCGGGCAGAAAGGCCGCGTCGATCAGGGCGGCAAGCGGCAGGCCGATGATCCCGGCCCCCGCCAGGGCGACCCGCCCGGCGGCCCAGACCGCCGCAAGCCCGATCAGCGGCCGCCCGGACACCGGCAGGCTGCCGGTCCAGTTCGGAATGGCGGTCAGCAGAAAGCCCGCCAGCACCGCCGGGGCGAAGCCGAAAACCATCTCGTGCGCGTGCCACAGGGGGGCGCCAAGGTCGCCGCCCAGGGGCAGGCCGCGGGCCAGCGCCGCGATCCACAGCGCCATGGCGGCCACCGCCCAGACCGCGCCGCCCAGAAAGAACGGCCGAAAGCCATGGGACCACAGCGCCGCGCCGTCCCGCGTCGATCCGCGCGGAACCCGGGGGCGTTTTTCGGGGGACATGGGTGTTCTCCTTGAGGACTGCCCCCAAGCGATAGGCCGGAAAAACGCGAACTCTTTGCGCTGCCGCAAGCAAGAACGCAATTCGGTCCTCGGTGATTGTTCCGGCACAACGAAGCGGCTGGCGGAACGGCGCATACTGCCTTCAACCGGAACGATCCGGCGCGTCACAACCATCACAGAACGGAGCCCGCCATGACCTCTCTTTCCGTCAGCCGCCGCACCATCCTTGCCGGTGCGGCCATTGCCGGGGCCCTGACCCAGGTGCGGTCCGCCGCCGCCGGGGCCGCCGCCGGGGCCGAGGCCGTTCTGACCCCCGCCGCACCCGACGTGGCCAGCCTGCCGCGCGTCAAGGTGAAGCTGGTCGATCCGCCCTTTGTCCACGACCACGAACCCGTGGCCAGCACCGGCCCCCGGGTGGTCGAGTTCGAGATGACCATCATCGAGAAGAAGATCACCCTGGACGACAGCGGCGCGGAATACTGGGCGTCCACCTTCAACGGCACCGTTCCCGGCCCGCTGATGGTGGTCCACGAGGGCGACTATGTGGAACTCACGCTGATCAACGACGCCGCCAACGAGCTGATGCACAACATCGACTTCCACAGTGCGACCGGGGCGCTTGGCGGGGGGGCGCTGACCCAGGTGAACCCGGGCGAGAAATGCGTCCTGCGCTTCAAGGCCACCAAGCCCGGCGTGTTCGTGTATCACTGCGCCCCTCCGGGCATGGTGGCCTGGCATGTCGTGTCGGGGATGAACGGCGCGATCATGGTGCTGCCGCGCGACGGGCTGAAGGACAGGGCCGGCAAGCCCGTGACCTATGACAAGGTGTTCTACATCGGCGAGCAGGACTTCTATGTCCCCCGCGACGAGGAGGGCCGCTGGAAGACCTATGCCAGCCCCGGCGAAAGCTACGAGGATGTCGTCACCGTCATGAAGACGCTGACGCCGACGCATGTGGTCTTCAACGGCGCCGTGGGGGCGCTGACCGGCGACAACGCGATGAAGGCCAAGGTCGGCGAAACGGTGGCCTTTGTCCACAGCCAGGCCAACCGGGACACCCGGCCCCACCTGATCGGCGGCCACGGAAACCATGTCTGGGCGACAGGCAAGTTCCGCAACCCGCCCGAGGAAGGCTTGGAAACCTGGTTCATCCCGGGCGGCACGGCGGGGCTGATGGTTTACACCTTCGAACAGCCGGGCGTTTACGCCTATGTCAACCACAACCTCATCGAGGCCTTCGAACTCGGCGCCGCAGCCCATGTGGTGGTGGAAGGCGAATGGAACGACGACCTGATGATGCAGGTCGTGGCCCCCGCCGCCGCCGTCTGAACCCCCGGGGCCGCCCCCGTGCCGCACGGGGGCGCCCTCCCTTTTGCCGTTGTCCGACCGGAGCCGACAATGCACGGAACCGTTCTTCTGCTGGCCGCCGCCGCCGGGGCGCTTGGCCTGGCCTTGTGGCCCGGCGCGCGGCCCCTGCCCGACCTGCCGCCGATGGTGCGGCTGGAGCCCCGGGCCTTCCTTTACCGCCTGGACGGCGACTGGAGGCGCGACGGCCGGTCGGTCGATGCGCCGGTCCAGACCGTCTCGATCCCCGCCCCGGTCGAGATCATGGCGACCCCCGTCAGCACCGCGCAATGGCTGGACTGCGTGGCCGCCAGGGCCTGCGCCCTGCCCGGCGGTCCGGTGGACGATCCCGACCTGCCGGTGACCGGCGTCAGCTGGATCGACGCGCAGGCCTATGCCGGCTGGCTGTCCCGCCGGACGGGCGACGCCTGGCGCCTGCCCACCGATGTCGAATGGGCCCATGCCGCGGCCGAGATGTTCCGCGACGACGCGCTTGGCGTGGACGGCGACCCGGCCAACCCCGCGACCCGCTGGCTGGCCGAATACGCCGCCGGATCGGCCCGCGGCCGCGACCTCGACCGGGAAATCCGCCCCGTTGGAATGCTGAACGTCAACTCCCTGGGCGTGCGCGACATCGGCGGCGCCGTCTGGGAATGGACCGCCACCTGCCTGCGCCGGGGAGAGCTTGATGCGTCTGGCCGGATCACCGGCCAGGCCGAAAGCTGCGGCATCTATGTCGCCGAGGGGCTGCACCGCGCCGCCGTGGCCGACTTCGTGCGCGACCCGAAATCCGGGGGCTGCTCGGTGGGCGTGCCGCCCGCGAACCTGGGCCTGCGCCTGGTGAAAGAGGCCGCCAGCGGCGCGGCATGACGCAAGGGGACCACGGAATGCTTTGCTTTGGCATGATTCTGCGTCACCTAGGGGAAAACCCATGGTGAAGGCGCAGAACGTGGCGATCGACATTTCCCTGGTGCGCAACCTGCCCTTGTTCCGGCAGATGGAGCCTGCCGCCCTGGCGCGGCTGATGACGCGCGCCACCGCGCGCCGCGTGCTGCAAGGGGACATCGTTTTCGAACAAGGGGCCGAGGCGGTGGCCTTTTATCTGCTGCTGCACGGACGGCTGAAGGTCAGCCAGGTCACGCCCGACGGCCAGCAGGTCATGGTCCGCGTGGTCCATCCGGGCGACCTGTTCGGGTTTGCCCGGGCGCTGGCCCGTCCCGACTATCCCGGCACCGCCAAGGCGGCGGTCGAGTCCATCGTGGTCAGTTGGCCCATGGCCGACTGGGACGCCGTGGTGGAAAACAATCCCCGCCTTGCGATCAATGCCATGCAGACCATCGGCCAGCGCCTGGACGAGGCCCATACCCGCCTGCGCGAGATGTCCACCCAGGAGGTCGAGCGCCGCGTGGCCCATGCGGTTCTGCGGCTGGCCGAAAAAGCCGGACGGGTGGAAAACGGCGGCACCCGCATCGACTTTCCCATCACCCGCCAGGACATTGCCGAGATGACGGGCACGACGCTGCACACCGTGTCGCGGCTGCTCTCGGCCTGGGAGGGCATGGGCCTGGTCGAGGGCGGGCGCCAGAAGCTGACCGTCACCGATGCCGAGGGCCTGGCCCGGATCGCCGATCCCGAAAGCTGAAACCCGCTTCCTTGTTTGCGTTCGATCAAAGTGGCGCCCCTTGATCCGGCCTAAACCCCTGCTCAACGGGCCAGGGATCGGCCCGCGGAACCAGGAGACCTACAGATGAAACGCATTTCCTTTCTTGCCGCCCCGGCCTTTCTTCTTGCCCTGGCTGGCGCGGGCCTTGCCGCCGAGCACGAGGTCCACATGCTGAACAAGGGCGAGGCCGGGATGATGGTGTTCGAACCCGCCTACGTGAAGGCCGCGCCGGGCGACGTGATCCGCTTCGTTCCCACCGACAAGAGCCACAACGTCGAAGCCATCGCCGACATCCTGCCCCAAGGCGTCGAGCCCTTCAAAAGCAAGATCAACGAGGAATACACCCTGACCGTGACGGAGCCGGGCCTTTACGGCGTCAAGTGCACGCCGCATTTCGCCATGGGCATGGTCGGCCTGATCCAGGTGGGCGGCGCGCCCGCGAACCTCGACGCGGCCAAGACCGCCAAGATGTCGAAAAAGGCGCGAGAGCGCATGGACGCCGAAATCGCCCAGGTCCAGTGACGTTGCCCGCGGCGGGGCGAGGCCGTTCCCGCCCCGCCGCCCATCACCCGTCTTGAAGGGCCCGAACGGATGAGCAGGAAACTTTCTGCCGCGCATCGCCGGATCGCCTGCCAGTCGCGGCTTTTCGCCTCTTTGCCCGCCGAACTGTCGGGCCTGCTGCTGGATGCGGCCCATGTGGTGCGCCTGGATAGGGGGCAGATCCTGTTCCAGCATGGCGACAACGCCACGGCGATCCATGTCGTCGCGGACGGCTGGATGAAGCTTTACCGCATCGCCCCCAGCGGGACCGAGGCCGTGGTGGGCGTGATGACCCGCGGCCAGAGCTTCGGCGAACCCATCGCGCTGCGCCGCGCGGCCTATCCCGTCTCGGCCGAGGCGGTGACGGGATGCGAACTGGTCGCCGTGCCCGCGCATGTCTTTCTGGACCTGCTGAAGACCCACCCCGAGGCCGCGATCTCGATCCTGTCGGCCACGTTCATGCACCTGCAAGGCCTGGTCGAGCAGATCGAGCAGCTGAAGGCCCGGTCGGGCGCGCAGCGCGTGGCCGAATTCCTGCTGGAGCTGTGCCCGCCGGGCGCGGACAGCGCGACCGTGGTGCTGCCCTATGACAAGGCGCTGATCGCGGGCAGGCTGGGGATGAAGCCCGAAACCCTGTCCCGCGCCTTTGCCCGCCTGCGCGGACTGGGCGTGCGGGTGAACCAGTCCAGCGCCGCCATCGCCTCGGTGTCGCGGCTGGAGGATCTGGCCCAGGCCGAGGCCTTCGGCGCGATCGGCCGCGTCATCTGAAGGCCCCCTTCTCAAAAGGCCAGCACAGACAGCCCCCAGATCGCCGCCATCCACAGCCCAAGCGGCACCAGCAGCGCGGCCAGCCAGCCCGGTGCCGCGCGCAGGTGCAGGAAGCCGCCCCCGATCGCGCGCGCCTTCAGCCAGGCCAGCACCAGAAGTCCCGCCATGGCCGCCGGCCCCGGCAGCGGGGCAAGCAGGACAGTCGCGGCGGTCAGGGCGATCAGCAGCGCCCAAGTGCGTGTCGGCGGAGCCATCCCCTTATCCCATCAGATAGATCGGCGGCAGGATCATCACCCAGACCAGATCAACCATGTGCCAGAACATCGCGCCCGCCTGCACCCCGTCGGGGCGGGCGCGGATCCCGACAAGGACCAGCACCGCCACGCCCGCGATCACGTGGGCCGCGTGAAAGCCCGTCAGCAGGAAATAGAAGGTGAAAAACGGGTGGCCGTCCATGCCCGCCCCCGCCGCCAGGTCGCGGGCATATTCCACCGCCTTGACGCCCAGGAACGCCAGCCCGCCAAGCGCCGCCCCCGTCAGCGCCACGCGCGCCCCGCGCCGGTCGCCCGCCCCTGCCGCCTGTTCCGCGCGGGCCGCCAGCAGGCCGGACGTGACCAGCACAACCGTGTTCAGCGCCGCCATCCGCCCGTCCAGCATGGCGCGGGCGGCAGAGAACCCCGGCGGGTCGGTCAGCTGCATCGCCGACATCGCGGTGACGCCCGCCGCGAAGACCAGCAGTTCCGATACGATCAGCACCCACATGATCAGCTCGCCCGGAAGCTCGTCGATGTCCATCACATGACCAGCTGGCGATAGATCTCGGGCAAGGCCCTTGTCAGCCGGTTCGGGTCGCCGATGACGCAAAAGCCGCCCCGGCCGAAGATGCGGGGGAACCAGCCCTGCGCGGCGCGGTCGATGGTGATCCCGAAAACCGCGTGACCGGCGCGCCGGGCCTCTCGGACCGCCATGGCGCTGTCCTCGATGCCGTGACGGCCTTCGTAATGGTCCAGGTCGTTAGGCTTGCCGTCGGTGATGACGATCAGCAGCCGGCGCGACCGCCCTTCGCGCGCAAGCCCCGCCGAGGCATGGCGGACCGCCGCGCCAAGCCGGGTGTAGAAGCCGGGCCGCAGGGCGTGGATGCGCGCCTCGATGCCGCGCGACATGGGTTCGCCGAAGGACTTGCACTCGTGGATCCAGACCCGGTCGCGTTTCAGGGACGAGAATCCCTGCACCGCGAAACGGTCGCCGCAGGCGTCCAGCCCCCAGGCGAGCGCCGTCAGCGCCTCGCGCGCGATGTCGATCACGGGACGGCCCGTGACGGCGCTTTCCGTGGACCGCGACACGTCCAGCAGGATCGAAACCGCCAGATCGCGGTTCTCGGGCCGGGCCTGCCGCCAGATGCGGTCGCTGCCCCGCCCGGCGGCGCGCAGGTCCGCGACGGACCGCAGGGCGGCGTCCAGGTCCAGATCCTCGCCGTCGGGTTGGGCGGGACGGATCAGCCGGGCCGGGCGCAAGGCCTGGAACTGGCGGCGCACGGCCTCGATCCGGCGGCGGGCGGCGGGGTCGGCGATGCCCGCGCAATCGGGCGCGGGGTCCACGGGGGCGGCCAGCACGCGGCAATGGTCGGGCATCCAGGTGCCGCCGCGCGCGTCCCATTCGGGATAGGTGTGCTTGCCCGCCACCCGTTCGCGGTCCGCGTCCTCGGGGGCAAGGTCCAGGTGCAGCTTCAGCCTCGTGGCGGGCGCTTTCGAGACCTGGCCCAGCACGATCTCCTCGTGGTCGGCGGCGGCCTTTTTGGCGTTGTCGCCGTTGTCGTCCTCGACCCGGCGGTTGATGTTCATCATCTCGGCCCAGGTCAGCATCGCCTCGAACTTGTAGAGGATGAGGCTGTCCTTGCGTTCCGCCCCGTCCGCCTTCAGCCGCCGCGTCCTGCGGGCGGTGCCGTCGCCCGCTTCCTCGGGCGTGCCGCCGGTGGGGACGCTGGCGACGGGATCGCCCGTGCCCCGGCCCATGGCGCGCAGGTCGGGCCACATCGGCACCGGCAGGACGGCGCGGTATCCGCGCGGGGCGCGCCAATGCAGGGGCGGCGCCAGGTGTCCGGCCAGAAGCCCCGGTTCGGGCGGAACCGGGTCGCCCAGAAGGTGGCGCACCAGGGCCTCGACCCCCGCCTCGGTCCCCGACAAGCGCGGGCGGCTGCGCCGCGCCAGATGGGCGGCGGCAAGCCGCGACCACAAGGGCCGCAGCCCCGGCGCCGCATCCAGCGTGGCCTGGGCCATCGCCACGCCCGCGCGGATCGCGGCCAGGTCGGCCAGGAAGGGATCGGCTTCGGGCGCGAAACCCGGCGCGTGGGCCGACGCGGCGGCCAGCCACAGATACAGCGCGGCGTTGTCGTCGCGGTCGGGAAACACCGCCAGTTCGGCGGGCAGGCGCAGCGCCCCGCCGTCGAAGCTGGCACGGGCCAGGTGTTCGCCGTCGAAGGCCAGCCTGCGGCGCCAGGACACGCGGTGGCGGCTGGCCTGGTCGGCTACGGGCTTCAGCTCCACGTCGGCCGCCCCGCCAAGGCCCCGGAACAGCACGGCGATGCGCCCGCGCATGTTGTCGAACCGGACCGCCGCGTCGGGAAAGCGCGGCGGCGGATCCATGCGCGAGGCGAGCCGGTGCCACAGCTTGCCCACGGTTTCCTCGGGTTCCCAGGGGGCGATCTCAAGGTGGTCCATGGCGTCAGCCCGTCACCGCCACGACCAGATCCGTCAGCCCGGCGCGGATCTCGGCGTCGTCGGTCAGCGGCTCGATCATGGCGGCGCGGATGGCGCGGTCCATCGCCATGCCCCCCGCGATCAGGGTCGCGGCGTAAACGACCAGGCGCGTGGACACGCCTTCCTCCAGATCCTGGCTCTTGAGACCCCGCAGCTTGCCCGCCAGCCGCACCAGCAGCGCCACCCGGTCGGCGTCCAGCCCGCTTTCGCGCACCACCACCGGGATTTCATGCTCGGGCCGGGGAAAGGTGAATTCGACCGACAGGAACCGCTGGCGCGTGGACGGCTTCAGCGTCTTCATGATGTTCTGGTAGCCGGGGTTGTAGGAGGCCACCAGCATGAAGCCGGGGGCCGCCTGCAACTCCTCTCCGGTGCGGTCGATGGGCAGGATGCGGCGGTCGTCGGTCAGGGGATGCAGGACCACGGCCACGTCCTTGCGCGCCTCGACCACCTCGTCCAGATAGCAGATCGCCCCTTCGCGCACGGCGCGGGTCAGGGGGCCGTCCACCCAGACGGTTTCCCCGCCCTTCAGCAGGTATCGCCCGATCAGGTCGGCCGCCGACAGGTCGTCGTGGCAGGCCACCGTGAAAAGCGGCCGTCCCAGCCGGGCCGCCATGTGCGCGACGAAGCGCGTCTTGCCGCAGCCGGTGGGGCCCTTCAGCAGCAGGGGCAGGTTCCTGGCGTAAGCGGCGGCGAAGATGTCGCATTCGTCGGCCTGGGGCAGGTAGAAGGGAGCATGGGCCCCCTTCAAGTTGAAATTACCATCCATCGGGTTCACTCCGCAGCGATATTGTCGGGGTTGCGGGCCAGACGCTCGCGCTCCAGCGGGCCGGGGCGGACCACCTCGCGGCGCGGAAAGGCCAGCGCATAGATGAACAGCACCGCCCCCAGGACCACGGCGATGCCCGATGCGAAGCGCATCCAGTAGAACAGCGCGATCTGGTCCTGCACTTCCATGTAGCCCATGCCCAGAACGCGTTGCAGGTGGGTCTGCACCGTGCCCGCGAAGGTCAGCGTGAAGGTCATGAACAGCATCCCCCCCGACATCAGCCAGAACGAGGCCATGTTCAGCACCTGGTTGTAGGGGTCGCGGTTGCGCAGGATCGGCATGGCATAGGAAAACAGCGCCAGGTTGAGGCAGACATAGGCGCCGTAAAAGGCCAGGTGCCCGTGCGCCGCCGTGACCTGCGTGCCGTGGGTGTAATAGTTCACCCCGTGCAGCGTGTGCAGGAAGCCCCAGACCCCCGCGCCGAAGAAGGCCAGCACCGAACAGCCCAGCGACCACAACAGCGCGGCCTTGTTCGGATGGTCGCGCCGCCCTTTCCAGACCATGACAAAGGCAAAGGCCATCATGGCGAAGAACGGCACCACCTCGAAGGACGAGAAGATCGAGCCGATCCACTGCCAGTATCCCGGCAGACCGATCCAGTAGTAATGATGCCCGGTGCCCAGGATGCCGGAAAACAGCGCGGTGGCGACGATGACATACAGCCACTTTTCAACGACTTCGCGGTCGACGCCCGTCAGCTTCAGCATCAGAAAGCCCAGGATGGCGGCCATGATCAGTTCCCACACGCCTTCGACCCACAGATGGATCACGTACCACCAGTATTGCTTGTCGAGGCCCAGGTTCGCCGGGTTGTAGAAGGCGAACAGGAACAACAGCGCCAGCCCCCACAGCCCGATCAGCAGGATGTTGGTGATCGCGGTCTTGCGGCCCTTCAGCACCGTCAGCGTGACGTTGTAGAGGAAGATCAGCGCGGCCACCACGATGCCCACCTTGACCCAGGTCGGCTGTTCCAGGAACTCGCGCCCCTGGGTGCCGACGAACCAGTTCCCCTCCCAGGGGTTCCAGAAATAGGTCGCGACCGCCCCCAGCGTGCCCACCACCAGGATGAACAGCTGAAGATAGGCCAGGAAAGGCGAATGGATCTCGCGCTCCGATTCCTCGGGGATCAGGAAATAGGCCGCGCCGAAGAAGCCGGTCAGCAGCCAGACCACCAGCGAATTGGTGTGGATCATCCGGCCCACGTTGAAGGGCAGGACATCCGCCAGGAAGTTCGGCTGGACATAGATGAAGCCGATAACAAGGCCCATCGTCACCTGGGTGGCGAACAGCGCCAGCGCCACCGCGATATAAACCAGGGCGATTTTCTGGGTTCGATATTTCATGACGGTCTCCAATCAGCCCGCGTCGTTCGGGGGCCAGTCCTGGGTGCGGATCTTGTTGGTCCACAGCAGGAAGTCGGTGATCTCGCGGATCTCGGGGTCGGACAGCTCGAAGCGGGGCATCTGGCGGCGCCCCTCGATCCCCGAGGGCTGCGATTCGATCCAGGCCTTCATGACCTCGAAGGCCGCCTCGGGGTCGTCCTGGACGCCCCAGCGGGTCATGACGTTGCCCAGTTCGGGCGCGAAATAGGCGCCCTCGCCCAGGATCGAATGGCAGTTGATGCAGGCGTGCCGTTCCCAGACATGCTTGCCCGCCGCGACGCTGGCGGTCAGCGGCGCATCGGCCGTGGACACGCGCACCACATAAAGGTGGCTGTGCACGGACAAGGCCAGAAAGATGAGGATGAAGAACAGCGACCCGCCATAGAAGATGTTCCGGGCCATGCTCTTCGTCAGGACTTCGCGCATGGCGAGGGGTCTCCCGAAGCTGTTGTCGATGGGGGCAGCCTGACGGTTCGGGGCGCGGCGATCCTTGTCGAAAGTCAAGGACGGCTGCGGAAATCCGCGCCATCGTTCCCGTGGCCGAACCAAGGGGATTGCCATGGATGACCGCTGGCCGGTGTGGAGGCTCGCGCTGCTGCTTTACGTCTTCGCGGCGGCGGCGGTGGCCATCAACCTGTTCATGCTGGGGCTGATGGGCCAGGCCCTGGGGCTTGCCGCGCTGCCGCCCGCCCTGGCGCTGGCCCTGTCGGTTCCGCTTGGCATTCCCGCCGCCTGGCTCGCCGGCCGTTGGATCCGCGGCCTTCTGGACCAGGCCGCGCAGGACTAGGCGCCCGCGGGACCGAACGCCTGCGTCAGGCCGGCGGTAGGTTTGCGACAGACGCGATGCCCGCCGCCTTGATCCGAAAGGTGTTTTCCGCGTCCGTCCCTTTAGCTGCCGCACGACGGCGATTGACGTCGCGCAACCCTGGCGGCAAATCCTGCGCCGCACTTCCCGGGAGGATGGCGGCGGGAAGCGGGAGAAGGTGCGGGGCAGGGCTGATCGCCATCACCGACACGAAACAGCGCCTTGCGTTCCGAAGCGAGGGAGAGATTTCATGGCTGTCAGCCTTTCGTCCGCAGCGGCGCTGCCGGACAGTTCCGGCCGCCTGCCCATCGACGAGGCGCCGCTGCGGCCGATCCACGTCGTCGCCGCGGCGGCGGTGCTGGGCGGCGCGGTGCTGGACGGGTATGTGCTGGGCATCGTCGGCCCGGCCCTGCGGCTTGCCGATGCGGAACTGGACCTGTCGGCGCTGAGCCAGGGGCTGATCGCGTCCAGCGCGCTGATCGGCGTGTTCTTCGGCGGCATGTTCTTCGGCAACCTGGCCGACCGTTACGGCCGCAAGCCGGTCTTCGGCTGGAACCTGTTCGCCTTTGTCGTGCTGTCGCTGCTGCAAGTCTTCGTGCAGGATGTGTGGCAGCTGGTGGCGTTGCGGCTTGCGCTCGGGCTGGCGATCGGGGTGGAGTATGCGGTCGGATCCTCGGTTCTGGCCGAGTTCTCGCGGCGCCGGGACCGCGGCGTGCTGCTGGGCTGCTTTTCGGTCGGCTGGCAGACGGGCTTCACCGTCGCCTTTATGATCGGATCGTTCTACGACGGCGACAACTGGCGGCTGCTTCTGGCCTCCAGCGTGGTGCCGGCCTTGATCACCTTCATGCTGCGGCTGACCTTGCCGGAAACGCCCATGTGGCTGAAGGCGCGAGGCCGCGAGGCCGAGGCGCGCGCCGTGGTGGACAAGCATTTCGGGCCGGAATACGGCATCCCCCATGTGGACCTGAATCCCCGGCACGCATCCGTGGCCGAACTGTTCACGGCAAAACAATGGCGGCTGACGCTTTATTCAGGTCTGTTCTGGTTCTGCCAGGTGGGGCCGTTCTTCGCGATCTTCACCTTTATGGCCCCGGTGCTGGCCTCTCTGGACCTGGACGGATCGCTGGCGGTGGATCTGTCGCTGAACGCCATCCAGATCGCGGGCGCGATCGCGGGAGTGCTGATGCTCCACTGGATGAGCAGGCGCGGCTTCGTCATCTGGACCTTTTCGATCATCCTGGCGACCTTTCTGGCGCTTGGGCTGTTTCCGCAGGCGCCGACGGGGCTGGTGATCGCGCTGTTTGCCGTCTACATGTTCATCGGCCCTGCCGCGAACAACATCGAGTTCGTTTATCCGCCCGAGATATTCGACACCCATCTGCGCGCGACGGGGATCGGCTTTTCGGCCGCCTTTTCGCGCGTGTCGGCGGCGGGCGTGACCTGGCTGCTGCCCTGGCTGCTGGAACGCCTGGGCTTTTCGGCCACGCTGATCCTGATGGCGGGCTTTCCGCTGCTGGGGCTGGTGCTGTCGGTCCTGTGGGCGCCCGAAACCAAGCACAAGCACCTGACCTGACCTGACCCGGCCGCGGTGGCCCGGGTTTGACGAGAACACCCGCCACCCTTCTTGCAACGGTGACTAAAGATGCCGCATTTTCGTCGCCGTTCCGAGACCTTGACGATGTTCGCCTGAAGCGCGGTCTGCCCGGCTTGTCAGTGCCAGGTCACCACATAGGGGCCGAAGCAATAGCGGCGGGCGGTCACGTTTCCCCGGTCGTCGGCGACGGAAAAGACGCCGACGGTCCAGTCGAGGGGGTTTGAGGCAAAGCTGATGACAGGCATGGCGCGGTCCTGATCCGATGGTCGCAAGCCCAACAGCCTTGACCCAAGGTCCGGTTCCGCCCTGACGAGGGATCGGGATTGCCGCCCGCGCCGCCTTTGATCTGGCATGGGCATCGCCTTTGCCGCGCGCCGGCCTTTCCTGGGCCTTGGGACGCCGTTCCTGACGGAACCCGCGTCCCGCCCGTTCAGGCGATCAGCAACGCACCCCCTTGAGGAACGGCCGCCCTACAGGATGAAGTCGTCGGCGGTCAGGGCGAGAAGGCCGGTCAGCTCGATCTCGAACTCGGGCGCGGTGTCGCTGTCGGTGCTGCCCTGGACGATGGTGTTGCCGTTCCGCTGGACATAGCGCAGCCCGCCGTCGGCGCTGGCCTGGTCGAAAGCCTCGGTCCCCAGAAAGGCGAAGGCGTTGTTGCCGCCCGTCGCGCGGCTGGCGTCGATCCCCGACAGGTCGATCCGCTCGCCCCCGGCATGCGCCTGGAAATCGGCGATCACGTCCCGCGCCCCCGCCCCCGGCCCCGTTTCGCGGCCAAAGCCGAACACGAAGCGGTCCGCCCCCGCGCCGCCGGACAGCCGGTCCCTGCCGCCGCCGCCGATCAGAACGTCGTTTCCGCTATTCCCGGCAAGGCGGTCGTGGCCGCCGCCGCCGATCAGGATGTCGCGTCCATGGCCGCCCCACAGCCTGTCGTGGCCGCCCTGCCCGGCAAGCCTGTCGCCGCCGCCGCCGCCAAGAAGCTGGTCGGCGCCGCCGCGCCCCTGAATCCGGTCATCGCCCGCCAGCCCGTCGATCCGGTCCGCCAACTGCGATCCGCGCAAGATGTCGTCGCCGCCGGTCGGCCGCCGGAAGGCGGGGGTGCCGTCCTGGCTGCCGGTCAGCCGGTCGAGATCGCGGTCGGGCGCGGCATAGGGGATGAACCCGTCCCGGGCCGCCTGCTTGTAAAAGGCCGCCATCAGCTTGGGATCGTCGAGATAGTCCACGACGAAGACCGGCTTGCCCTTGGCCAGGAAATCCCGCTGAAGAACGGCGATCTGTTCCCGGTCGGGCCTGATCGGGTTGTTCTCGTCGGCATTGCCGGGGCTGTAGAGATCTTCGACCGCGATGCCGCCGATCGCGTCCAGGAAGGCGGCCTTGCGGGCGCTGTCGGATCCCAGGTCGTCCAGGATGAAGGCGCCGTTCTGGGGGATCACGAAGAAATCGGGGTTGGTTTCCCGCGCGTGGCTGGTCAGCGCGACGATGAAATCGACCATGCGCTGCGCCGCCTGCCGGTCGTTGACCGGATCGCCCGCCTGACGGTCCCGGGCCGCGGCCTCGCTGCCCCAGAAGTAATAGGCGTCCACGATGTCCAGATAGGCGGCGTCAAAGCCCGCCTGCACGATTGCGTCCAGATCCCCAGTGCCCGCGTCGTTGAAAAGAAGCTTCTGCCAGTCGGGATCCCAGTAGCGCACCTTGCGCGATTCCGGCCAGTCCGGGTTGACCGGCCCCAGCCAGTCCGGCGCCCGATCCGTCAGCCTGCCCGAGGCCGTGCCCCCCGCCGTCCAGCCCGCCTTCCAGTAGTCGCGGAAATCCGACGCCTCGCCGATGGAGATATAGGAGGCCACCACGGACCGCCCGCCCATGCCGTCCTTCATCCGCGCGATCTCGCCCGCGGAAAAGCGGCCCGCATCCGTGCCGTCGCGCGAAGCGTCGATCACCAGAAGATCATGCGTGGCCGACGACAGCAGGCCCGCATCCAGCGGCTTTCCGTCCCCGCCCTGGAGGACATAGCCCCAGGTGCTGACCGTCGTGGCGCCCGTGGACGTATGAAACCTGGCCATGGCCCTGCCACTCCGATCAGACCGACAGGGCCACACTAGCAAAGCAAATCAGCGGCAAAAAGCCGGATCTGGAAAAATCCTTTCCGGCGCGCCGGGCAGAGTCAAACGAAGCTGCCGCCCAGAACCAGGTGGCTTTCCTCGAGATCCGCAAGCAGGATGTCGGCCAGGAACAGCTTCTGCGTGGCCGAAAGGGCCAGTTCGACCCCTCCTGCCGCCTGGGCGAAGCCTGCGAGGGCCTGGGCCGCGGTGGCGAAGGCGGTGCCGACCAGTTCGATCCGGTCCGCGGCCAGGGCGAAGTCCAGAACCACGTCCGACCCCGCCCCCGGTCCGAACACGAAGGTATCCGCCCCCGCCGCGCCGAACAGGGTGTCGTTGCCGCCTGCCCCGTCAAGGCGCCGCCCCTGGTCCGACCCGATGATGACATCGTTCCCCGCAGTGCCCGCCACGGCCGCGCCCGCCCGGAAATCGACCGAGGCGCTGTGATTGCCGGTCGCATCGAAGGCCAGCGTCAGCCGGTCCCCGGCAAGCGCGCCGCCGTCTGCCCCGGCGGCCACCACCGAATTGCCGCCCCAGGTCCGAAGGTCGATGCCCACTGTGCCGCTGCCGAAGAAGCTGAAGGCCAGATCCGTCCCGTCGCCCATGACCGAGATCAGGTCGGCGCGCATCGGCAAGGCGTCGATATGGGTGACATCGGCAACCGCCGGGCCTTCGGCGATGTCGAAGGTGCCGCCGTCGCGGTCCACGAAGACCTTGGTGTCGCTGAAGGCATACCAGGATCCCGCATGGGCGATGGTCCGGCCTTCGCCCAGTTCCAGCGCGAAGGTGCCCAGGTTGCTGCCCGTGACCGTGGCGCGGACGCCGGCGGCGGTATCGGCCATCTCCAGATCGGTGGCGGCAAAGGTCTGGATGCGGCGGGCCAGATCGGCGCCGGTCACGAATTCGGTGCCGCTCGCATGGGCGCGGGCGATGAAGTTCGTGAACATCTGGAGGGTGTAGCCGCTGTTCACGCCCCCCGTGGCCCATTCCGTCGGACCGTAATCGTGCCACGGAAAATGGATGATGGGGGTCGAGCCCTTGCCGGTGATCTGCTCGAACTCGGCCGCCCATTTCGCCTCGGCCTGGGCGGGGGTCAGGTTCTGGAACTCGATCAGGCTGAAGTCGAACGAAACGTTCGGCGCGAAATAGACCTTGTCCGTGTTGGCGGGATCCAGAAAGCCGAAGGCGCCCGGATAGCCGGCGCCCACGCCCGAATAGCCGCCCGTCAGGTAGCCGAGATATTCCATCATCCCCAGCGACGCGTCCATCTTTTCGGGCGCGCCGGGAACGGCGCCGCCCAGGCCGGTCAGGCCCAGTTCGCGTTCGATGATCTGGCGCGAATAGTCGAACTGGAAGCGGAACGAATATTCCAGAAGCGCCTGCTGGACCGGGCTGAGGCTGGACCGCGACACGGGGCTGGCCCCCGCCGGGTCGGTGGCGGCAAGGGCCGCGGCAAGCTGCTGGTTGATCTGGGCCAGCGTCAGGCCGCTGACAAGCGGCTGAAGATCGGGGTTGGCGACGATCTTCTGGACCCGGATGGCTTCCGTGATCACGTCCGGCAGCAGCAGGTTCGTGTCGTGGGGATGGGTGAAGGAATGGGTTCCGATCTCGTTCCCAAGCGCCAGGAGGCGCTGGTAATAGGGGCGCGAGACCGACCAGTCGGTGTCCTGGAACTCGGCCGGATTGGCGCCGATGTTGACGTAATAGGATCCGACAAAGCCGAAATCCTGGTACCATTGCTCCACGATCGGGATCAGCTTGTCGTAGATGCCCGGGTTCTGGGTCACGACATCGTAGATTTCCTGTGACTGGTCCATGTCGTTGCGCGAGAGGAACAGCGAACTGCCCCGCGTCATTTGCAGGGAAACCTCGGGGGCGTCCCCCTGGGCGGCCCATTTCATCGCCTCGTGCAGGATGTTGTTGTTGCCGAACACGGCGTCGGTGGCGAAATGGACGTTGCGCCCGCCGGTCGTGGTGGCGATGACCGCGGACAGATCGGCGCCGTTCACCGTCTGGGTGAACAGCGTCTGCCCGCTGCCCGAAACATCCCGGAAGGTCTGATAGGAGGTGTTGGCGTAGGAACCCACCAGTTCGTTGGCGGTGTAGTCGTCGGACACCGGGTGGCCGCCCGTCCCGGCCCGCAGCGTGACGCCGCCGGTGGCGCCGAACCCGTCCAGCGTGACCCCCAGGATCGACTTCATCCGGGCATAGGAGTCTCCGGCGATGGCGGCTCCCGTCTCGGTGTTGGTGAGAAAGTTGCCCATGGCGATCATGCCGATGCCATAGTCCTGGCTGGCGCTGGCCAGCGTGTCGGCGATGCCTTGCAGCAGCGACGACCGGACGTGGCTGAAGCCCGGAAACACGATGGCGTCATAGCCCGCGAGATTGGCGATGTCGGTCAGATCCGCCTCGGACAGGATGTCGAAGGGAATGCCCGCCTGCATCGCCTGGTGCTGGGCCGCCATGAACAGCTGGCCATAGGCGGTCTTGTCGAAGTAATTGCTGGCGGTGGTTTCGGAATAAACGATGGCGATGCGCTCGGTCGGGTCCACGGGCAGAAGCGGGGGCTTCTCGCCGAAGGTCAGGCCGTTCGAGTAATCCCCGGGCAGGAAGACGCTGTTGTTGACATCGACAAAGACCTCGGCCCGCTTCGCCCCGCCGACCAGCAAGGAAGGCAGCGCGATCTCGACCGTGGAATGGGCCGGGTTGAAGACGAAATCCAGGTGGGCGACAAAGGTCTGCCCGGCGCCGCCGGTATACAGCGCGGGCCGCCCGTCGGGGCCGAAGTTGATGTTGTATTCGGCCCCCGCCGTTCCACCGAAGACCTGAAAGCCCGTCGCCTTGTTCCCGTCCGTGTTGAGCCAGACGGTCGTGTTGGCGTCGACGGTGCCGCCGTCGGCCTGGATGGCGATCACAAAGGCGCCTTCCTGATAGGTTCCGCGGACGGCGTAATCGACGCCGCCTGCGGATTGGCTGGACAGGACGCTTGCGGGCGTCCACTCTGCGGTGGACCCGTCCAGGGTGACGGACCCCCAGCTTTCGTCCACGTCGCCGATGCCGATCGCATGGGCCGCGCTGCCCTCGGCCATGCCGGGGGCGCCGATCGTGGGATCGTCCACCTCGACGGTCAGCTTCAGTTCGCGGATCGTCTCGAAATCCAGCGCCGTGCCGGCCTTCAGATAGACCTCGCGCCCGACGATCTCGAACAGATCCGCGTGATCGCCCGCCAGGCGCAGCTGGTTGGCGCCGATCCCGTCGTCGGTCACTGTGATGGTGGCCACCTTGATGGGCAGCCGGGTATCGGCGTTTTCAGGAAGCGCGAACTGGACCGGCGACAGGTCGACCGAGGGGGGCTTGTTCTCGCCGAACAGCAGGCCGGTCGTATAGTCGCCGGGAATGAAAACGGCATTGTTCACGTCGGCAAACAGTTCCGCCTGCCGGGCGCCGCCGACAAGGCTTGCGGGAAGCGCGATCTCGACGCGGGTGCGGTCGGCGTTGAAGACGTGATCGAGATCGGCCACAAAGGTCTGCCCGTCGGATCCGCGGTAAAGCGCGGGCCGCCCGTCGGGGCCGAACTGGATGTGGTATTCCGCGCCCGCCGCCCAGTCGAACACCTGGTGGCCGGTGGCGCGGTCAAGGTCGGTGTTCAGCCACAAGGTCGTGCCGGGACCGATGGATCCGCCGCTGCCGGACAGGCCGATAACAAAGGCGCCGTCCTGGAAGGTGCCGTGCAGGGCATAGCCGCCGCCGCCGGCGAGGCGGGTCGAGGCGTCCCATTCGCCCAGCGACCCGTCCAGCGTGATCGTGCCCCAGGTTTCGTCCACGTCGCCGATGGCGATGGTGCGGGTCGCGCTGCCCTCGGCCATGCCGGGCGCGCCCAAGGTGGGATCGTCTACCTCGACGGTCAGGGACATTTCGCGGATCGTCTCGAAATCCAGCGCCGTTCCGGCCTTCAGATAAACCTCGCGCCCGTCGATCTCGAACAGGCCCGCGTGATCGCCCGCCAGGCGCAGGTCGTTGGAGCCGATGCCGTCGTCGGTCACGGCGACGTCGGCTACCTTGACGCGCAGCCGGGTGTCGGCGTTTTCAAGCAGCGACAGCAGAACCGGCGTCAGGCTGACCGAAGGGGGCAGGTTTTCAACCACGTCCGTCACGGCGATGGTCAGGCCCGCGCTGGCCTCGACCGAGCCGGGGGCGCCGATGGCGGGATCGTCCACCACCACGGTCAGGGACAGCTCGCGCAGCGTCTCGTAATCCAGCGCCGCCCCGGGTTTGAGGAAGATCTCGGTTCCCACGATCTCGAACAGGTCCGCATGCGGGCCGGTCAGGCGCAGGTCGTTGGCGCCAAGCCCGTCGTCGGTCACGATGACGTCGGCCACCTTGGTCCGGGCGGCGGTGTCCTCGGGCAGGGCCGACAGCACGTTGGCCAGGGCCACCGCCGTGGGCGGCTGGTTCGCGGGGGCATCCGCGTCGGACCGTTCAAGGACCAGATCCTGGACGTTGAAGCCGGTGCGCCCGACGCCGCCGATGGTGATCGAATCGCCCGCGCTGGCCGCATGGGCGTCGAAGAATGCGTCGATGGCGGGGCCGCTGCGCGCGATGCCGTTGACGGCAAGGGTCTTCGCCTGAAAGTCGATCACAACCGCGTCCCCGCCCGCGAGGTTCAGCGACAAGGCGGCGTCCTTGGTGGCCGCGACGGTGTTGCGGTAGGTGCCCCCGACCACCGTGTCCCCATCAAAGTCGAACGCCACCTCGACCGCCTTGCCGGGCTGCGCCGTGTTGACGACAAACGACACCCGGTCGAGTTCCTGGGCGACGCCGGCGCGGTCGCCCAGCGTCCAGGTCAGGCTGTCGCCGGCCCTGCCGCCCGCGCCCTGGATGCCGAAGCCGTTCGTCTGGTGAAAGATCAGCGTCCTGTTCAGATCCAGCGCGCCCGCCGTGTTGGCCTGGACCCATCCGTGGGCGGTGATCCTGACCGGATCCTCGGCGCCGTTGAGGTTGGTCTGGTTGACACGGCCCGCGGCGTTCGCCGCCCCGCCCAGGACATGCCCCTTTTCGCCGACCTCCAGCTGGCCGTCGCCGTTGCCCGCGATGGCGACAAGCGCCTTGTTCCGCAGGGCGGTGCCCGCCCTCAGGTTCGCGGCGGTGATCGGATCGGGCGCGGCGGCGGGCGTGGTGCCCAGCTGGGCCAGCGCAAAGCTGATGCGCCCGTCGCCCTCGATCGCGTCGCGAACGGTCACGGAAAGGCCGCCGGACGAATCGGGGCCCGCGCCAAGCGCCGGGTCATCCACCTCGACCCGGACATCCAGCCGAGGGTTCGTCTCGAAGTCGAGCGCGGCGCCCGCCTTGAGGAACAGTTCCTTGCCCACGATCTGAAACAGATGCGCGTCGGCCCCGGTCAGCGTCAGGTTGTTGGTGCCCAGGCCGTCGTCCACAATCTCGATGTCGGCGATCTTGATCGGCGCGGATGTCGGGGCGTTCTCGAAAAGCTCGGCCATGGTCGGCGTCACCACCAGATGCGGCGCCGTGTTGACCGGCGCGCCCCGGTCCGACCTGTCAAGCACCAGATCCCTGACGGAAAAACCCCTGAGGCCACCGACGGTGATGGCGTTCTGCGGGCTGGCCTGATACCGGGCGAAGAACAGGTCCACGTCGGCGCCCGACCGGGCCAGGCCGTTCACCGTCAGGGTCATGGCGGCGAAGTCGATGGCGACCGCGTCGCCATGCCGGGCCTGGAAGGACAGCGGCGCATCGACCGGCGCCGCCTGGCTGCCCCGATAGGTTCCCGAGGCGACGGCATTCCCGTCCAGATCCAGGAAAACGGCAACCGGAGCGGTGGACGTTCCGGTGTCCACGACGAAGCTGACGGCATCAAGATGCTGCGCCACCCCCGCCTTGTCGTTCAGCGCCCAGGTCAGGCTGTCCCCGGGCCTGCTGCCCGGCGTGCCAAGCGAAAAGCCCCGATCGGCGGTAAAGACAAGCGCCCTGTCGAGGTCGAGCGCGCCAACCGTCTGACCGTTCTGCCAGCCATGCCCGCTGATGCGCACCGGATCCTCGATGCCGTTGAGCGTTGCCGAGCCTTTCATCCCGCCGCCGGCGCTTCTGGCCGCCGCCAGCACATGCCCGTCCTCGTCCGCCTCGAGCACGCGGTCGCCGTTTCCCGCGATGGCCGCGAGCACCCTCTTGTTCAGGGCGGTCGTTCCCCCGACATGGGCCGTGCCGAACGGGTTCGGCGCCGTGGCCGGGTTCAGGCTGGAGGCAAGCTGAACGGTGGAAAAGCTGATGCGGTCGGCCATTGCGCTTCCTGGTGTCGGGGTGGATCCACCCGGGTGGTGTGTGCTGCGGGCGCAGGATCCCGGGATTTGTTCGGCAAGCCAGCCCGCGACGCCGCGGCGCCTGCTTGTGGACGGACGCGCATCGGCCCTTGCCGGGATGCCCCGAAACCACGGGGGATCGGTCTGATAGTCGTGCGGAGCTTTGCAAGCCCTGGCTTTTTCCGGCGCCGTTGGCAGGGCGCCGTTTTCGCGAAAGACCCAAGCCCCGCAGGTCGAATGTCCTCTTGCAGGCTCGGGACCGTCAAGAAATCATCGGGTGTATCCACCATCGGCTAGTCCCCGGCGGCCGGGCCGAGGCCGCGGCGGGGCCTTACGCCTTTCGGATAGGGCCGGGCCGCAAGGCTCCGATCCGCCGCGACCGGCGCCGCCCGGCGCCCTGGCCCCGACGACTTGGCCTTGACGGGGGGGTCCGCACTGGAAAGAACGGGCATCGGCGATGCTGATCAAAAGGACAGCCAATGAAATTCCGATTCCCCATTGTCATCATCGACGAGGATTTCCGGTCCGAAAACACCTCGGGCCTGGGGATCCGGGCCCTGGCCGACGCCATCGAGCGCGAAGGGTTCGAGGTTCTGGGCGCGACCAGCTATGGCGACCTGTCGCAGTTCGCCCAGCAGCAAAGCCGCGCCAGCGCCTTCGTGCTGTCCATCGACGACGAGGAATTCAGCCCCGGTCCCGACCTGGACCCGGCCGTCCTGAGCCTGCGGTCGTTCATCGAGGAGGTGCGCTGGAAGAACGCCGACGTGCCGATCTTCCTCCATGGCGAGACCAAGACCAGCCGCCACCTTCCGAACGACATCCTGCGCGAGCTGCACGGCTTCATCCACATGTTCGAGGATACGCCGGAATTCGTGGCCAAGCACATCATCCGCGAGGCCAGAACCTATCTGGAAGGCATCCAGCCCCCGTTCTTCAAGGCGCTGCTGGATTACGCCGAGGACGGTTCCTATTCCTGGCACTGTCCCGGCCATTCGGGCGGCGTGGCCTTTCTGAAATCGCCCATCGGCCAGATGTACCACCAGTTCTACGGCGAGAACATGCTGCGGGCCGATGTCTGCAACGCGGTCGAGGAACTGGGTCAGCTTCTGGACCACAACGGCGCCATCGGCGCGTCGGAACGCAATGCCGCGCGGATCTTCAACGCCGACCACTGCTTCTTCGTGACCAACGGCACTTCGACCTCGAACAAGATGGTCTGGCACCATGCGGTCGCGCCCGGCGACGTGGTGGTGGTGGACCGCAACTGCCACAAGTCGATCCTGCACGCGATCATCATGACCGGCGCGATCCCGGTCTTTCTGCGGCCCACCCGCAACCATTGGGGCATCATCGGCCCCATCGCGCACGCCGAGTTCGAGCCGGAATCGATCCGCGCCAAGATCCGCGCCAACCCCCTGCTGGAGGGCGTAAACGCCGATGCGGTCAAGCCGCGCATGATGACGCTGACGCAATCGACCTATGACGGCGTTCTCTACAACACCGAGGAAATCAAGCGGATGCTCGACGGTTATGTCGAGAACCTGCATTTCGACGAGGCCTGGATCCCCCATGCGGCCTTTCACCCCTTTTACGGCGCTTATCACGCCATGGGCCGCAAGCGCGACCGCACCCGGCACGCCGTGACCTATGCCACCCAGTCGATCCACAAGCTGCTGGCGGGGATTTCCCAGGCCAGCCATGTCCTTGTGCAGGATTCCGAGGAAACCAAGCTGGACCGGCACCTGTTCAACGAATCCTATCTGATGCACACCTCGACCAGCCCTCAATATTCGATCATCGCCAGCTGCGATGTGGCCGCCGCGATGATGGAACCGCCGGGCGGCACCGCCCTGGTCGAGGAGTCGATCCTGGAGGCGCTGGATTTCCGCCGCGCCATGCGCAAGGTCGATGCGGATTTCGGCGACAGCGACTGGTGGTTCCAGGTCTGGGGCCCCGAGGCGCTGGAGGAGGAAGGCATCGGCCGCACCAAGGACTGGGTGCTGCGCCGCACGGACAGCGAGGGCGTGCAGCGCGACGGCGAGGACAGCTGGCACGGCTTCGGCGACATGGCGCCGGGCTTCAACATGCTGGACCCGATCAAGGCCACCATCATCACCCCCGGCCTGGACATCGAGGGGCGCTTCGACACAACAGGCATTCCCGCCTCGATCGTGTCGAAATACCTGGCGGAACACGGCGTGGTGGTGGAAAAGACCGGCCTTTACAGCTTCTTCATCCTGTTCACCATCGGCATCACCAAGGGCCGCTGGAACACCCTTGTCGCGGCCTTGCAGCAGTTCAAGGACGATTACGACCGCAACCAGCCCTTGTGGCGGGTGATGCCGGAATTCTGCGCCAAGCACCCGCGTTACGAACGCATGGGTCTGCGCGACCTGTCCCAGCATGTCCATTCGCTTTACGCGAAATACGATGTCGCCCGGCTTTCGACCGAGATCTACCTGACCGACCACCATCCCGCGATGACGCCGACCGAGGCCTTTTCCCACATCGCCCGGCGCAAGACCGAGCGCGTGCCCATCGACGACCTGGAAGGCCGGATCACCACCAGCCTCGTGACCCCCTACCCGCCCGGCATCCCGCTGCTGATCCCGGGCGAGACCTTCAACGCCAAGATCGTGGACTATCTGCGCTTCAACCGCGAATTCGCGCGCGAATGCCCGGGCTTCGAAACCGACATCCACGGCCTTGTGCTGGAGGCCGGGCCCGACGGCGTGGTGCATCACTATGCCGACTGCGTGGCTCCGTGACGGCGGACCGGAATGCGGCGCGCATCCACGGAAAGGCGGCGGCCATCCGCTTGCGGACGGTGCGCAGGGCGCCCGCGCCGATGACGGTGCCCTGGGCCTGCCGTCCGATCGGCACCTCGGCGGCGCCGATGGGTCAGGAAGCGGCCGTGGGGCGGCAGCACCGCCAGATCCGCGGGCGGGCTGCCCGACAGGGTGCAGCCGGCGGCCACGCCGGCGGCGCCAAAGACGCCGATGGACGCGTGGCAGCGATGCGGGATGAAGCCCCGGGTGCCGACGGTCCCGCCCTGCGCGGGGCCGAAAAGGGTGGAACCGCGCGGCCGGCGCGCCTGCGAGGAAAAGATCGGGGAAGGCGCAGGCCGCCGTCCTGGCGGCGCGGCAGGCCGTCCCGCATCTGGCGCCCGGCGCGCTCTGGTTGGACGGCAACAGCCGCTTGCCCGGCGCCAAGCGCCGCGCTGCCGCGACCATCAAGGCGGCGGGCGGCGGTCATGTCCACGTGGCGATCATGGCGCCCGTTTATACCCGGATGCACCGCACGCCGCTTTGATCGCCGGACCCCATGCTCGAAAGGCCTCGGCATTTCTGGCCGTCTCCGGCCGCTGCCGCGTCCCGGATTCGCCATGGCCTGGGTGACCGCTGGCCGCGAGACATGGTTCAGTTCCGCCGCGCACGGCACCGAATGGCTGCGGCCAAGCGCCGGACGGTCCTGCGGCGTTTCCCGTCACGTTCCCGTTCCGCGCAGCCGCGCCCGTTTCAGGCGAACCGCAGCCGATAGTCGGACGGGCTTTGCCCTGTGACGGCGCGGAACCGGCGCGAGAAATAGGACGGGTCGCCGAAGCCCAGCCGGTAGCCGGTCTCGGCCACGGACAGGCGGGTGAAGGCCAGCAGGCGGCGGGCCTCGGTCATGGTCAGGGCCTCGATGTGGCGCGACGCGCTGACGCCAAGCGCGGATCGGCAGAGACGGTTCAGATGGCCCGGCGTGATCGCCAGGGCGGCGGCGTAATCGGCAGGCCCCCAGCCGTCGCCCATGTGCCGCACGACCAGCCGGTCCAGTTCCGCCACGCGCCTGCGGGCGGGCGGCTGGACATCCCGGCCGCCCTGCGCCGCGGCTTGCGCCAGGGCCACCAGCAGCGCATGGGACAGCGCCACCAGCAGGCTGGCCCGGAACGGCCCGGCCGCGGCGAAGGCAGACTGGATCTGGCCGCACAGGGCGTCGACGCCCGCGTCCAGGGGCGTCACAAGCGGCTGCGCCAGGATCCGCGCCGGGCCTTCGGTTGCGGCGATCCCCTGGGACAGGATCGCCCCGGGAAAGGACAGGACCAGCCCCTCGGTTCCCTTGGCGAAGCGGAAGCCATGCACGAATAATGCCGGGACGAACAGCACCTGCCCCTGGGCCAGATCGAAGCCTCGTCCGTCCAGCCGCACCTGCGCCCTGCCCTGGCGGATGACGAACAGTTGCGCCATGTCGTGATGCCGGTGCGGGCCGATGGTCCAGTCGTGCAGCCGCGCCCGGTCCCACACGCGTTCGCAATGAACCACGTCGGGAAAGGCGCCGGTTTCGCCGAACAGGGTGAAGGCGGGAATCGCGGATTGTGTCGCCATGCCCGAAAAATACCAGCCGCCGCCGGTCCCGTCCATTCGCGCCGGGCCGCGCAGCGGCTAAGCGGCACTCGGAACAGGGAGGAACGGGCATGGACACTCAGGTCGTCATCATCGGCGGCGGGCCCTCGGGGCTGCTCTTGTCGCAACTGCTGAACCGGGCGGGGGTCGCCACGGTGATCCTGGAACGCGGCACGCGCGAACGCGTCCTGTCGCGCATCCGCGCGGGCATCCTGGAATGGGGCAGCGTCGAGATGCTGCGCGAGGCGGGCGTTTCCGCGCGCATGGACGCGGAAGGCATCCCCCATGACGGCACGCTGATCACGGACGCGGACATGGTGGTCCATGTCGACTTCAAGCGCCTGACAGGCAGGCGGGTCATGGTTTATGGCCAGACCGAGGTGACGCAGGATCTGTATGCGGCGCAGGACGCCATGGGCACACCGATCGTCCACGGAGTCGAGGACGTGCGCATCGCGGATCTGGACGGCCCGGGGGCGGCGGTCGAATACACCCTGGATGGCCAGCGCCGCCGCCTGACCTGCGCCTTTGTCGCGGGCTGCGACGGCTTTCACGGCGTTTCCCGCAAGACCATCCCGGCAGCCAAGCGCCAGGAATTCGAGCGCGTTTATCCCTTCGGCTGGCTGGGCATCCTGTCGCGCACGCCGCCTGTGGCCGACGAACTGATCTATGCCAATTCGCCCCACGGCTTCGCGCTCGCCTCCATGCGCAGCGAAACCCTGGCGCGCTATTACGTGCAGGTGCCGCTGACCGACAGGGTCGAGGACTGGCCGGACGACCGCTTCTGGGCCGAGTTCAAGCGCCGCATCCCGTCAGATGCCGCCGCCCGTCTGGTGACGGGGCCGTCCATCGAGAAGTCCATCGCCCCCCTGCGCAGCTTCGTCAGCGAGCCGCTTCGGTGGGGGCGTCTGTTCCTGGTGGGGGACGCCGCCCATATCGTGCCGCCGACCGGGGCCAAGGGGCTGAACCTGGCGGTGTCGGATGTCTTTTACCTGCATCAGGCCCTGATCGCGGCCTTGAAGCGGGGCGACACGGCCGGGATCGACGCCTATTCCGCCCGCGCCTTGGCCCGCATCTGGAAGGCCATGCGCTTCAGCTGGCAGATGACGACCATGCTGCACCGCTTCGAGAACGAGGACAGCTTCGCCGCCCGGATGCGCCGCGCCACCCTGGCCCATCTGGCCGCCTCGGAAACCGCGCAGCGCGACCTGGCCGAGAACTATGTCGGCCTGCCCTACTGAGCGGCCGCTTCCAGCGCGGCGATCAGGGCTTGCGCCTCGGGTCGCGGATCGTCGCCCTCGCGCAGGGAAATGCCCACCGGCCCGCCCAGCAATTCGTTGCGGATCGGCAGGATGACCAGGGCGCCCGCCTCGATCTCGGGGCGGACCACGCCTTCCGAGATGAACCAGACCGTATCGGATCGCGTCACCACCTCGCGCCCGAAGGCCAGCGAGACGTTCTCGAAGGCGGGCTGCGGGTCGGTGATGCCCACGGAATGCAGCCAGCTTCGCACCGACCCCGAGATCATCGCCCCCGCAGGCGGCAGCATCAGCGGATGGCGGGTCAGGTCGGCATGGTCCCAATCCCCCCGCAGCAGGGGATGGCCCGCGCGCACCACCGGCACGACGCGTTCCCAGTAAAGGCGGCGAAAGCCCAGGCCTTCCGTGTTGCCCGCGGGCGGCATCCGGCCCACGACCAGATCAAGCTGGCCTTCGCGCAACAGCGACAGCAGCAGCCAGTTCGGCCCCGTCATCACGTCCAGCAGCACGTCGGGCCGGCTTTCCCGGAACGCGAGCGCCGCGCGCGGCACCAGGCCCGTCGCCGCCGTGGGCAGCACGCCCACATGCAGGCGGGGCCGTTCGGGCGGGGGCGACAGCACCAGCTTTTGCGCGCGCTCCAGATCGGCCAGGGCGGTGCCCGCATGGGCCTGGTAAACCCGTCCCGCGGGCGTCAGCACCAGCTTGCGGCCGGATCGGTCGAACAGCTGCACCCGCAGGATGTCCTCCAGCTCGCGGATGGTCTTGGATGCGGCGGGCTGGCTGACATGCAGCGCGCTTGCCGCCGCCGACAGGCTGCCCAGGCGGGCGGTTTCCAGAAAGCAGCGCAGGTGGCGCAGGCGCAGGTGGGAATGCAGCATGGATAACTTGCAGGTTATGACGGCATTGCATCATTATAATTTTCATTCGCAGCCCTGTCATGCCATAACCGCGCCAAGGGGGAAAACGATGCAGACCATATCCACATCCGGCATCACGCTGCACATCCGCGACGAAGGCCCGCGCGACGGCCGCGCGGTCCTGTTCGCCAATTCGCTGGGCACCGACCTGCGTGTCTGGGACGCGCTGCTGCCGCTGCTGCCCGCGGGCCTGCGGATCGTGCGCTACGACAAGCGCGGCCACGGTCTTTCGGACGCGACGCCCGCGCCCTATGCGATGGACCGGCTGGTCGCGGACGCCGAGGCGGTCTGCGGCGGGCTTGGCCTGCGCGACGTGACCTTTGTGGGCCTGTCCATCGGCGGGCTGATCGGTCAGGGGCTGGCGGCCAGGCGGCCCGATCTGGTCCGCGCCCTGGTGCTGATGGATACCGCCGCGAAGATCGGCACGGCGCAGATGTGGCAGGACCGCATCGACGCGATCACCGCGGGCGGCGTCGAGGCCCTTGCCGATCCGATCCTGGAACGATGGTTCACCCCCGCCTTCCGCGCCGCGAATCCCGGATTCGCCCTGTGGCGCAACATGCTGACCCGCACCAGCGTCGCGGGTTACACCGGCTGCTGCGCGGCCATCGCGGGCGCCGACCTGACCGACAGCACCCGCGCGCTGCGCCTGCCGGTTCTGGCCATGGCGGGGGACACGGACGGATCCACCCCGCCCGATCTGGTCCGCGCCACGGCAGACCTTTGCGGCGCGGATTTCCACGTCATCCCGGACGCGGGCCATATCCCTTGCGTCGAACAGCCCGAAGCCACGGCCCGGCTGCTGGCCGATTTTCTGGAAAGGACCGCCCCATGACCGACCGCCACGCGCAAGGAATGCGGACCCGCCGCGCGGTTCTGGGCGACGCCCATGTGGACCGGGCCGAGGCCGCGAAAACTGACCTGGACGGACCCTTCCAGGATCTGATCACCGAATCCGCCTGGGGCACCGTCTGGTCGTCCGACGCGATCACGAAACGCGAACGGTCCATGCTGACCCTGGCCCTGCTGGCTGCGACCGGCAATTTCGAGGAAATCCCCATGCACATCCGCGCCACCGCCCGCACCGGCGCGTCCCCGCGCGACGTGATGGAGGCCTTCCAGCACGTCGCCATCTATGCCGGCGTCCCGCGCGCGAACCACGCCATCAAGCTGGCGAAACAAACCTATGCCGAGATGGAGGCGGCATCCGAATGAACGATCTTGGCCCGCTGATCCCCCGCGACCGCGAGGCGCACCCGCTTGCGTATTACCCCGACTACAAGACATCGGTCGCGCGATCCCCTTACCAGCCGCTGCTGTCGCTGGAATCCGGCCCGTCCGAGGAAACCGGCCCGACCTTCGGGCATTCGAAATTCGGCCCGCTGGACAACAACCTGATCCTGAACTGGACCAAGGGCGCGGCCCCCGCCGTGGGCGAGCGCATTCTGATGCACGGCCGCGTCCTGGACGAGAACAACCGCGCCGTTCCGAACACGCTTGTGGAAATCTGGCAGGCCAACGCGGGGGGCCGCTATCGCCACAAGAAGGACAGCTATCTGGCGCCGCTGGATCCGAATTTCGGCGGCTGCGGGCGGACGCTGACGGATGAGAACGGCTTTTACCAGTTCCTGACCATCCGCCCCGGCGCCTATCCCTGGCCCAACCGGGGCAACGACTGGCGGCCGATGCACATCCATGTCTCGGTCTTCGGCCACAGCTTCGGCCAGCGCCTGATCACCCAGATGTATTTCGAGGGCGACCCGCTGATCCCGCTCTGCCCCATCGCGGCCACGATCCGCAAGCGCTCGCAGCTCGACCGGCTGGTGGCGCCCCTGGACATGGCGCATTCGCGGCGGCTGGATTTCCTGGCCTACAAGTTCGACATCGTGCTGCGGGGCCGCCGCCAGACCATGTTCGAGAACAAGCCGGAGGGAATGTGAGATGGTCCAACCGCTGAACCACCAGTCCGAAACGCCCTCGCAGACCGCCGGGCCTTACGTCCATATCGGGCTGATGCCGACCTATGCCGGAAACGCCGGCTATTACGACCACGAGATCGGGGTTTCCCCCATCGCCGACGGGGCAAAGGGCGAGATCGTCGAGATCGTGGGGTCCGTCTACGACGGCACCGGCTGGGCCTTGCGCGACGCGCTGATCGAAAGCTGGCAGGCAGACAGCACGGGCAAGTTCCCCGGACAGGAGGGCGCCGACCCCGCCGTCAGCGGCCATTGCCGTTTCGCCGCCGACGCGGTGACGGGCGAATTCACGCTGCGCACCGTCAAGCCGGGCCCGGTTCCGTCGCGCTATGGCCGGGCCTTTGCGCCGCATATTTCGCTGTGGATCGTGGCGCGGGGCATCAACATCGGCCTGCAAACCCGCATCTATTTCGAGGACGAGGACAACGAGGGCGACCCCCTGCTGTCCCGCATCGAGCAGCGCCCGCGCGTGGACACCCTGATCGCCAGGAAAACCGCCGAGGGCCGGTATCGCTTCGACATCCGCCTGCAAGGCGAGGGCGAGACGGTGTTTCTGGACATCTGACCGCAGGATTTGACAAAAGCGGCGCGGGGGCCACCCCCTGCGCCGCTTTCGCATGGAGGGACGGGACATGACCGACGTTTTCGACCACCCCTGGCTGGCCGGGCTGTTCGCCGATCCCGGAACGGCCGCCCTGTGGTCGCCGGACGCCCAGCTTGCCGGGATGCGCGCCTTCGAGGCCGCCTTCAGCCGCGCGCTTGGCCGGGCGGGGCTGGCCCCCCATGCCGAGGCTGCGGCGCGGGCCATCGAGGGCATGGATTTCGACATGGACGACCTGCGGGCAGGCACCGGGCAGGACGGCGTCGTCGTGCCGCGCCTGGTCCGGCAGATGAAGGCGGCGGCCGGGGATGCGGCGGGGGCGGTCCACAAGGGCGCGACATCGCAGGACGTGATCGACACCGCCACCGCGCTGGCGATGCGCGACACGCTGGATTTGGTCGATGCCCGGCTGACCGGCCTGACCGACGCGCTTGAAGAACTGGCCGGCCGCTTCGGCGCGCGCCCGCTGATGGGCCGCACCCGGATGCAGGCCGCCACCGAAATCACCGTGGCCGACCGGATCGCGCCCTGGCTGCTGCCGCTGGTGGACCACCGCGCCCGCATCGCCGCGGCGCGGCCCCGCATCGCGCGGTTGCAACTGGGCGGCGCTTCGGGCGACCGCGGGGAACTGGGCGGCAAGGCCGCGGCGGTGGCGGCGGAAATGGCGGCGGCGCTTGGCCTGGAAAACCCGCCCCGGGCCTGGCACGCAATGCGCGACGGCGTGGCCGAGTTCGCGGGCCTGATGTCGCTGGTCACGGGAACCCTGGGCAAGATGGGCCAGGACGTGGCGCTGATGGCGCAGCAGGGCATCGCCGAGATCGAGCTGTCGGGCGGCGGCACCTCGTCGGCCATGGCCCACAAGCAGAACCCGGTCGTGGCGGAACTGCTGGTGACGCTGGCCCGCTTCAACGCGGTGCAGGTGGGGGCCGTTCATCAGGCGTTGATCCATGAACAGGAACGGTCCGGCGCGGCTTGGGCGCTGGAATGGATGGTGCTGCCGCCCATGGCGCAAACAACGGGGCGGGCGCTTGCGGCGGCGATCGCGCTTGCCGGACAGGTCCGGCGGATCGGATCGCCCGAATAGCAAAAGGGGCGCTTCCGCGCCCCTGTCCCGTCACACCTTCTGGCGAATGACGGTTGATTGCGCCAGCGCCAGCGCGCCCAGCAGGCCCACCACCGCGAAGACATAGAAGCCCCAGGGGTGGCCCAGACCCATCGACACCAGCGTGCCGCCGACCAGCGGGCCTGCGATGGCCCCCAGGCGACCGACCCCCGCCGCCACGCCAAGCGCCGTGGCGCGCACGCCCGGCGGATAGTTCGAGGCCACAAAGGCATAAACCAGCACCTGCGCCGAGAACACGAAACAGCCGGTCAGGAACACCATCGGATACAGAAGCCCCGGCCCCATGCGGATCGACAGCACCGCCAGCAGGACGCCGCCGCACAGGAACCAGGCCACGGCCGCGACCTTCAGCCCGATCCGGTCCCCGACCCGGCCCGCCACCAGCAGCCCGGCAATCGCCCCCGCGTTCAGCAGCAGCAGCAGCCACAACCCGCCCGTCAGGCTGTAGCCCGCCGTCACCATCAGCTTGGGCAGCCAGGTGTTCAGGCCGTAAACCAGCAGCAGCCCCATGAACGAGGTCACGCAGATCGCAAGCGAGTTGCGCAGGAACTGCCCGCGGAACAGCGTCGCCAGGGACGCGCGCTCCTCGGGCGCGGGGCTGGCTTCGGGCAGAACCAGACCGTGGCGGGCGGCGACGGCCTCGGCCTCGGCGCGGCGTCCGGTGGCCAGCAGGAAGGACGGCGATTCAGGCAGGGTGCGATACATGACCGGCGCCAGGATGAAGCCCGGAATCGCGCCGATAACGAACATCGCCTGCCAACCCAGCCTCGGCAGCACAAGGATGCCCAGCAGCGCCGTGGACACCGCCCCCACGTGATAGCCGGTCATCACGGTGGTCGAGGCCTTGCCCGCCCGCCCGCGCGAGAATTCGGTCACCATGGCGATGGCGGTGGGCAGGCAGCCGCCCAGGCCGAAGCCCGCCAGAAAGCGGAAGACGCCAAGCTGGACATAGTTCTGCGCGAAGGCGCAGGCCAGCGTCAGCGCCGAAAAGACCACAACGGCGAAGATCATCACCTTGCGCCGGCCCAGCCAGTCGGTGGCGATGCCGATGGACAACGCGCCCAGCGTCATGCCGACAAGGCTGATCGTGGACACGAAAGTCGCCTGCGCGGGCGTCATCCAGGGCACGTCCCCCCCGGTCAGCGTCGGGATCAGCGCCCCCAGAACAACCAGGTCGAAGCCGTCCAGGACAACGGCGATCCAGCACAGGATCGCGACCGCACGCGCCGCAGTGCTTTGAAAGGTGGGTGTCACGTTTGTCTCCTTCCCCAACGGGATGGCGACGGGTTCCCCCACCGTGGCTACGATCCGCGAAACGTCCTCATCCCCCGCGGGGGATTACCATGCCGCCGCTTTGCGGCAAAGCGTCATGCTTAGCCGTGAGCATGACATTTGCGGGCCGGGACATTCCCTAGCGGTTATGCTTCCGGCATCCGCAATCCCAGGATCCGCCGCGCCTGCTGCCATGTCGCGACCGGGCGGCCGTGCCTTTCGGCGATGGCGGCCGCGCGCCGAACCAGGGCGGCGTTCGAGGGGGCAAGGGTGTCGCGGTCCAGCCGCACGTTGTCCTCCAGCCCCGTGCGGGCATGGCCGCCCGCGCCGATGGCCCATTCGTTCAGCACGATCTGGTTCGGCCCGATCCCCGCCGCGCACCAGGGCGCGTCGTCCCCGAACAGGCGCTTGACGGTATACACATAGTAATCGAACACCTCGCGGTCGGCGGGCATGGCGTTCTTCACCCCCATCACGAACTGCACATAAGGGCGGTCCCCGATCTGCCCCGCCTGCCACATCTGATGGGCCTTGAGGATGTGGGACAGGTCGAAGGCCTCGATCTCCGGCTTCACGTCATGGGCCAGCATCTCGGACGCCAGCCAGTCCACCAGATCGGGCGGGTTTTCATACACGCGGGTCGGGAAGTTGTTCGACCCCACCGACAGGGACGCCATGTCGGGACGCAAGGGCAGCATCCCGCCGCGCGCCCGCCCCGCGCCCGAACGCCCGCCGGTGGACAGCTGAACGATCAGGCCGGGGCAGTGCTTCTCCAGCCCCTCCTTCAGGCGCGCGAACCGTTCGGGGTCGCTGGTGGGCTTGCCCTCGTCGTCGCGCACGTGACAGTGGGCGATGGCGGCGCCCGCCTCGAAGGCTTCCTGGGTGGATTCGATCTGTTCCGCGATGGTGATCGGCACCGCCGGGTTGTTGTCCTTGGTGGGCAGCGACCCGGTGATCGCCACGCAGATGATGCAGGGATTGGTCATGGGGCGGTCCTTTTCGCAGCGGGTGGCGGCCATGATCCGCCAAAACCCGGCGTTGCGCCAGACCGGATCACCTCCCGCAGGCTCTGGCGGAAAATTAACGTCATGTTAAGAAAGCGCCGGGATTGGTATTTGACGGAACAAACGTCCCCGGTCAATTTTCATCGAAAGGGCTGCGGCGTCCGTGAAACGCCATGACCCAAGGGGGGAACCATGAGCCTTGACTTTGGCGTCGTCTGGGCGCGCTGGCCGGAGTTGCTGATGGGGCTTGGGGGCACGCTGTTTCTGGCGATCTCGGGCATGATCCTGGCGCTGGTCATCGGCGTTATCGGCGTGGCGATCCGCCGGTCGCACAGCCGCATCGGCTCGGCCCTGGTGATCGCCTTTGTCGAGCTGATCCGCAACACGCCCTTTCTGGTGCAAATCTTCTTCATCTTCTTCGCCCTGCCGCTGGCGGGCATCCGCCTGAACCCCACCGTCACCGCCATCATCGCCCTGGGGGTCAATGGCGGCGCCTATGCGATCGAGATCATCCGGGGCGGCGTCGAAAGCATCCCGAAAGGCCAGACCGAGGCAGGCCTGGCCCTGGGCCTGAAGCAAGGCGAGATCTTCCGCAAGATCATCCTCAAGCCCGCGCTGCGCGCCGTGTTTCCGTCGCTGGCCAGCCAGTTCATCCTGCTGACGCTGACCACCTCCATCGCCACCTCGATCTCGGCCTTCGAACTGACCAGCGTGGCGCAGCGCATCGACGGCGACACCTTCCGCAGCTTCGAGGTGTATTTCACCATCACGGCCATGTATCTGGCGCTGTCCTGGCTGGTGATGTCGCTGTTCGCGCTGATTTCCCGCGCCGCCTTCACCTATCCCACGCGCTGAGAAGGGGCGATCATGTCCACAATCGGAACCCCCGAACTGCTGTTCCTGCTGCGCGGCCTGGGCTGGACGCTGCTGCTGACCGCCATCGGGTTCGCGGGCGGCATCGCCTTCGGCCTTGTCGTGGCGCTGGCGCGCGTCAGCCCCAGGCGGTGGCTGCGCAACGTCGCCGCCGCCTGGATCGCGATCTTTCAGGGCACGCCGCTGCTGATGCAGCTGTTCGTCGTTTATTTCGGCCTGCCGCTGATCGGCCTGGATCCGCCTGCCTGGGGCGCCGTCGCCATCGCGCTGACCGCCCACGCCTCGGCCTATCTGGGCGAGATCTGGCGCGGCGCCATCCAGGCCGTGCCCCTGGGGCAAAGCGAGGCCGCGCACGCCCTGGGCATCAAGTACCGCAGCCTGATGCGCGACATCATCCTGCCCCAGGCGTTCCGGCTGTCGCTGCCCGCCACCATCGGTTTCCTGGTGCAACTGCTGAAAGGCACCTCGCTGGCGGCCATCGTGGGCTTCATCGAACTGACGCGGGCGGGGCAGATCGTGTCGAACCAGACCTTCAAGCCGCTGGCGGTCTTCGGCATCGTGGGGGCGCTTTACTTCCTGCTCTGCTGGCCCTTGTCGCTGTGGGGCGGGCGCATGGAGCGCCGCATGGCGCGCGACCGCCGCTGAATCACGATCAACGGCAGGAAAACACATGTTCACGAAAACGACCCTGGCCGCCGTCGCCGCCACCCTGGCCCTGTCGGCCGCCGCCGATGCGCGCAGCCTGGAGGAAGCCAGGGCCTCGGGCAAGCTGATCGTCGGCATCCAGGCCGACAACTGCCCCCGGGGATGCCTGGGCAGCGCCGGCAAGGCGCAGGGCTTCGACGCCGAAATCGCCCGCGCCTTCGCCGCCCATCCGGGGCCGGAGGCCGAGTTCGTCCCCATGGCCGTGGCGATCCGCATCCCGGCGCTGACCACCGACAAGGTGGACGTGCTGATCGCCTCGCTTGGGATCACCGCCGCACGCGCGCAATCGGTGCAGTTCAGCCAGCCTTATGCGGAAAACACGCTGTTCGTAACGGCGGCAAAATCCGCGGACCTGCCCGATCTGGCGTCGCTGCCGGACCGGTCGGTGGGCTGCCCGAAACCATCAACGGCGTCAGCTTCACCGTGGCGCAACAATAGGCTTTAACAAGGGGACCATCCGGTCTCAAGGGAGGATAAACATGCTGCACTTCACCCGCATCGCCGCCGCCGGCGTCCTGGCGCTTGCCGCGCTCAGCGCCGCCCCCGCCGACGCCCGCTCGGTCGAGGAGGCCAAGGCCTCGGGCACCGTCCGCATCGGCATCCAGGGCGACAACTGCCCCTGGGGCTGCATCAACTCGGCGGGAGAGGCCGACGGCTATGACGCCGCCATGGGCCGCGCCTTCGCCGAACACCTGGGCGTCGAGGCCGAGTTCGTGCCGCTGGCCGTCGCCAACCGCATCCCGGCGCTGACCACCGACAAGGTGGACGTGCTGTTCGCGACCATGGCGATGAACCCGGAACGGGCGCAGTCGATCCAGTTCTCGGTCCCCTATGCCGCCAACCAGATGTCGGTCGTGGGTCCGAAGGACGCCGACATGTCCTCGGCCGACAAGCTGGCCGATTACCGCATCGGCGTGCCGCGGTCCGCCGCGCAGGACACCGCGCTGACCGCCCTTGTGCCGGAAGGCACCAACATCATGCGCTTTGACGACGATGCGGCGACCATCCAGGCACTGATGTCGGGCCAGGTCGATGCCGTGGGCGGCAACCAGTTCTACATCACCCGGATCGAGCAAGGCGCCCCCGGCAAGTACGAGAACAAGCTGCCCCTGACCGCGTTGTACAACGGCGTCGGCACCCGCCTGGGCGAGGCCGACTGGAACCAGGCGGTCAACGCCTTTCTGACCGAGTTCATGGCGACGGACGAATACAAGGGCATCTACAACACATGGATGAACATGGATCCGCCGCAGATGCCCGCGGAAATGGAAGGCGTGTCCTTCGCCATCGCCCAGTAAGCCATCCGCCCGGCGGTCCGCGCCGCCGGCCATCCAACGCCCGCGAAGGTCATCCCATGCCGAAGCTCGTTTATATTCTCAACGGTCCGAACCTGAACCTGCTGGGCAAGCGCCAGCCCCACATCTACGGGTCGGAGACCCTGGCCGACGTGGAACGCGACTGCGCGGCCCTGGCCGCGGAACTGGGGGTGGAAACGCGCTTCCTGCAATCGAACACCGAAGGCCAGATCATCGACTGGATCCATCAGGCGAGAGAGAACGGCGCGGGCATTGTCATCAACCCCGCCGCCTATACCCACACCTCGGTGGCGATCCTGGACGCGCTCAACGCCTTTGACGGTCCGGTGATCGAGGTCCATATCTCGAACGTGCACAAGCGCGAAGGCTTCCGCCACCATTCCTATGTCAGCCTGCGCGCCGATGGCGTGATCGCCGGCTGCGGAACCGAGGGTTACAGGCTGGCCCTGCGCCGGATCGTGACGCTGACCGGGGCGGACGCATGACGCCGCGCATCGCCGTCATGGGCGCGGGCCTGATCGGCAGGCGCCACGCGATGCATGTCGCGGCCTCGTCCGACGCGGATCTGGCCTGCGTCATCGACCCCTCGCCCGTGGGCCAGGCGGTCGCCGAGGAGTTCGGCGCGCCCTGGATGCGGTCCCTGGACGAGGCCCTGGCAAGCGCCCGCCCGGACGGCGTGATCGTCGCCACCCCGAACCAGATGCACATGCGCAACGGGCTGGACTGCATCGCGGCGGGATTGCCCGCGCTGATCGAAAAGCCGCTGTGCGACGGCGTGGCCGATGCGGAACGGCTGGTCGCGGCGGCGGACGCGGCGGGCGTGCCGCTGCTGACCGGGCACCACCGCCGCCACAACCCGCTGATGCAGCAGGCGAAGCAGATCCTCGGCAGCGGCGTTCTTGGCCGGCCGGTGGTGGCGAACGCGATGTTCTGGGTCCGCAAGCCCGACAATTACTTCGACGTGGCCTGGCGGCGCGAAAAGGGCGCGGGACCGGTCCTTCTGAACCTGATCCACGACATCGACAACCTGCGCTTCCTGCTGGGCGACATCGCCGCCGTGACCGCCGCCGAATCCAACGGCGTGCGCGGCAACGCGGTCGAGGACACCTCGGTCATCCTGCTGGAATTCGCCAGCGGCGTGCTGGCAACGGCCAGCGTCTGCGACGCCACCGTCGCCGCCTGGAGCTGGGAAGCCAACAGCGGCGAAAACCCCGCCTATCCGCAGGTGGACCAGGACTGCTACCTGATCGGCGGCACGCATGGCTCTTTGGCGCTGCCCTCGATGACCTTGCGCACCGCGCAGGGCGAACGCAGCTGGTATTCGCCGCTGGAAACGAGCCGCGTCGAGGTTCCGCCCGCGGATCCCCTGGCCCGGCAGGTCACGCAGTTCGCCCGCGTAATCCGGGGCGAGGAACCGCCGCTCGTTTCAGGCCGCGAAGGGCTGGAAACCCTGCGCGTGATCGAGGCCGTCAAGAAATCCGCCGCCACCGGCACCCGCATCGTTCTTTGATCCCGAGGGAGGAGATCATGACCGAAGACTGTCTGATCCGCATGGAAAACGTCGAAAAGTGGTATGGCGCCTTTCATGCCCTGAAAAACGTGAACTTGAACGTCCGGCGCGGCGAAAAGATCGTGCTTTGCGGCCCTTCGGGGTCGGGCAAGTCGACGCTGATCCGCTGCATCAACCATCTGGAAACCATCAAGTCCGGCACCATCGTCGTGGACGGGACCAAGCTGGACGACGGCCAGAAGGCCATCGACACCGTGCGGCGCGAGGTCGGCATGGTTTTCCAGCAGTTCAACCTGTTTCCGCACATGACGGTTCTGGAAAACTGCACCCTGGCCCCCATGCGGGTGCGCGGGATTTCCAAGGCCGAGGCCGAGGCGACGGCGCGCAGATACCTGGACCGCGTCCGCATCGGCAACCAGGCCGAGAAATACCCGGCCCAGCTTTCCGGCGGCCAGCAGCAGCGCGTGGCCATCGCCCGCGCGCTGTGCATGGAACCCATCGCCATGCTGTTCGACGAGCCGACATCCGCCCTCGACCCCGAGATGGTCAAGGAGGTGCTGGACACCATGGTCGGCCTTGCCCGCGACGGCATGACCATGATCTGCGTCACGCACGAGATGGGCTTTGCCCGCCAGGTCGCCGACCGGGTGATCTTCATGGCCGACGGCGAGATCCTCGAGGAAAACACCCCCGAGGACTTCTTCCGCGCGCCCCGCCACGAACGCGCCCGGAATTTCCTGGGCGAGATCCTGCACCATTGAGGGGCGCCATGATAAGCGGCACGACCCGGCTGATCGCGCATGTCGGCTATCCCACCGGCACCTTCAAGGCGCCGATGATCTACAACCCCTGGTTCGAAGCCCAGGGCATCGACGCCGTGGTGGTGCCGATGGGCTGCAAGGCCGAGGACTTTGCGGGTTTCCTGCCGCTGGTTTTCCGGCTGTCGAACATCCACGGCGCGCTGATCACCATGCCGCACAAGGTGGCGACCATCGGCCTGGCCGACCGCGTGTCGGTGACGGCCCGGATCGCGGGGGCGGCCAACGCCCTGCGCCTTGGCGTGGATGGCGCGCTGGAAGCCGACATGTTCGACGGCGAGGGCTTTGTCGGGGGCGTCCTGGCCAAGGGACAGCGGCTGGAGGGCATCGACGCGCTTGTGGTGGGCGCGGGCGGGGTCGGGTCGGCCATCGCGGCCTCGCTTGCAAAGGCGGGCGTCGCGCGGCTGGCGCTTTACGATCCCGATCCGGCGGCGACGCAGGCCCTTGCCGGGCGGCTGATCGCGGCCTATCCGGCCTTGCGGGTGGAAACCGGCAGCCGCGATCCGGCGGGGTTCGAACTGGTCGTGAACGCATCCCCCCTGGGCATGAACCCCGACGATCCGCTGCCCATGGACGTGACCCGCATCGACCCCGGCGCCTTTGTGGGCGAGGTGGTGCTGAAATCCGAGATGACGCCCTTTCTGACCGCCGCCGCCGATCGCGGCTGCCGCTATCAGGTCGGCACCGACATGCTGTTCGAACAGATCCCCGCCTATCTGGATTTCTTCGGCTTTGGCCGGCCCTCGGCGGAAGACCTGCGCCGGACCGCCGCGATCAGTTACTGAGGAACGGCCCCGCGGGACGGGGCGGATCGGGCTTCGGCATGGCTGCCCTTGTCCGGCGCCGCTATGCGCCCGGATCGCCCCAATCATGCCGCGCGACGGCCTGGGCCAGTTCGCGCCGGAAACGGTCGATCGCATATTCCGCGAAGCTGGACAGTTGCCGCCCCTTGCGGGTCAGCACCCAGGCCGTGATGCCCGCGCTTTCCGCCAGCGGGCGCCGGGTGATGCCGGGCATGTACACCTCGGCCACCGAGAACTCGTCGATCACCGCGACGCCCAGACCGTGGCGCACCAGGCTGACCACCGTCTGCGCAAAGCGCCCGCGCATCGTGTATCGCGGCGTGATCCCCGCGTCGCGGAACGGTTTCGCCAGGGCCGCGCCATAGGGATCGTCGGGATGAACGCCCACGAAATCCTCGGCCGCAAGATCGTGGACGGAAACCGTGCGCTTCGCCGCCAGCCGGTGCCCGTCCGGCACGATGGCGACCAGCCGCCCTTGCGCCAGCGGTTCGCACGATAACGCGGGGTTGTCCACGGCCGAGGACATGATCACGAATTCGCCCCGGTCCAGCAGCAGGTAGTCGGTGGTTTCCTCGATCTTCAGGATGTTGAGGTCGATGAACAGATCCGGGAACCGCTGCCTGACCCCCCGGATCGCGCGGGCCGCGATGAACTGCGCGATGGACGGGGCCGAGGCGAAGGACAGCCGCACGTCCTCGCCCTTGCGCAGGGCGCCCACGGCGCCGTTCAGGTTTTCCATCTGGCGGTATACCTGATGGATCATCTCGAAGATCGCCTCGGCTTCGGCCGAGGGGACGAACAGCCCGCCCTTGCGTTCGAACAGCCGGATCCCCAGCGAGCTTTCGGTGTATTTCACCAGCCGGGAAATTCCGGGCGCGCTGACGTTCAGCAGCTTGGCCGCGCCTTGGATGGTGCCCGCCATCATCACGGCGCGGATCACCTCGACCTGGCGCAGGGTCATTTCGCGCATGGTTCCTCCGGCATGCCGATTCGCGTTGCCATTAGCCGCCGGGCCATCGAACTTGTCAAAAGCAGACGCCGCGTGCCGGGCCGGATCAGGAAACGGGTCCGGTTCTTTCCGCCCTTCTGCCGGCGCCGCCATCCGAAACGGCGCGGTCCCGTGTCCGCGCGAGGCAAGCGGCCGCCGATGGCGGGGTCTGTCGGGGGGCCGTCCGCGCCGGCGGGGATGTCGCGACGCGGCAAGGCGGCGGCCTTCGCCAGGCCGAACGCGTCCTATCGCGCGGGCATTCCGGCGGGGCGTGCGGTCCGCTTCTGCGCGGCGATGCGGAAGGGGGCGTTGGGCGCCCCGTAGCCCGCGTAGTTGCCGTTGCGCTGAACCACTTCGAGAAACAGCCCGCCCGGCTGCGCCTCGCTGTAGAACTGGAAGAACTGGCCGCCCGGTTCCTCGTCATACATGATGTTCAGCGCCTGCATCCTGCGGCGCAGCGCGGGGTCGAGGCCGAAGCGCGCCTCGACATCGTCATAATAGTTCGCGCCGATCTTCAGCACAGGAAAGCCCGGGTCCTGCATGGCGGCGGCGGTTGCGAAGATATCGTCGCTGCGGAAGGCCAGGTGCTGGACCGAGGATCCGAAGGTATCCTCGATGAACCGCCCGGCCAGGGTGCGCCGCGATTCGGCGCCGTTCAGGGTGACGCGCAGCGCGCCCGTCCGGATCGCCTGGCTGCGCACCAGACCGTCGGGATCCACAACGTCCAGCATGGGCGATTTGCACGCGTCGAAGATCGAGGTGTAGAACAGCGACCAGCTGAGCATCTCGTCATAGGCCATGGTCTGCGCGACGTGATCCACCGCCACCAGACCCGCCCCCGCATGGCTGGGCTGACGCCCCCCTGCCGCCACAGGCGCATGCTTTTGGACCGATGCCGCGCCGCAGGCGCAAACCCGGCCGAGTCGAGAAAACCTTCCAGCCGCGCGGCATCGTCGGGACTGGCCGCGAATTCCACGAACCCGACCCCGCCGACCGCCACGGGTCCGGGGAAGGCAGGCAGGTCCACGGGCAGCTGCGGCTCGGCGCGGCGCACGGCGTCCATCAGGTGCACCAGAGAACGGTGGCCGTCCTGGGCCACCAGCCGGGGCATCCCGCGCCGGAACTGGTCGTTGAAGATTTCCAGGCTGATCGGTCCGGCATAGCCCGCCGCCATCACCGCGCGCATGAAGCCGGTCACGTCCAGGTTGCCTTCCCCCGGCATGGTGCGGAAATGGCGCGACCGGTACAGCAGGTCCATCTCGATCGCGGGGGCGTCCGCAAGCTGGACAAAGAAGATCCGGTCGCCGGGAATCCGCCGGATCGTGTCGGGGTCGATGCGCCGGGCCAGCGTGTGAAAGCTGTCCAGGATCAGCCCGATGTTCGGATGATCGGCGCGGCGCACGATTTCCCAGGCGTCTCGGTGGTCGTTGACATGGCGGCCCCAGCACAGCGCCTCGTATCCCACGCGGATGCCGCGACGGGCGGCGATTTCTCCCAGTTCGGCCAGGTCGTCGGCGGCGCGGCTGATGCCGCCCATGGCCGCCGGATGGACCGAGGAACAGAACAGCACCAGATCGGTGCCCAGTTCGGCCATCAGGTCGAACTTGCGTTCGGCCCGGGCAAAGGCGCGGCTGCGCAGCGGTTCGGGCAGGCCCTCGAAATCGCGGAAAGGCTGGAACAGCGCGATCTCCAGCCCGTGGTCGCGCACCATCCGGCCCACCTCGCGCGGGGTGTGGTCGGATGCGACGAAATCCTGCTCGAAGATCTCGATGGCATCGAATTTCGCGGCCTGCGCGGCGGCCAGCTTCTCGGCGAACTTGCCGGGCAGGGACACGGTGGCTATGCAGGATTTCATGGCGGCCCCTGGAGAAGCGGTTTCCTTCATAATGCTTGCGCCGGCATGACAAGCAAGACCCGGCCCGGTGACGACATTAACAGGATGTTAAGGCCCAATGCGGTTCACGCCCGTTCCGGCCCGCAAGGACATCGCGCCCGGCTGCCTGCGCGGGCCTGCCGATCGCCGGGCCTGGACGGCGGTAACGGCCCGAGCGTCGCCCGAAGTCGGGCTGAACCTCCAAGCGGATCGGATGCCGGGCGCGGGCCGGGGCTTCGGCTTTGCCCTTGCCGCGGTTCCACTGATCAGTCTTGTCACGCCGCCGGTGCAGGGCGTGGCGATCGCCATCCTGCTGCAATGCATGATCGGCCTTGGCGATCTTGTTTCTGTTCGCCGCCTTGTCGACCGTTCGACGCTGGCGATGATGTCGTTGGGAGCGATGGTGGGAACGCCCGCCGGGCTGGTGACGCTGCGGCTGCTGTCCGCCGACGCCATGCGTGTGGTGATCGCCCTTGTCTTTGCCGCGGACCCGCCCGCCGTGGCTTACATGCTGGGCACGGCCACACCCGCCATCCAGGCCCGGGCGACGCTTATGGCCTTCTTCTTTGTAACGTCGCTTATCGCCTTGCCCGGCCTGATTGTGGCCGCAACGGCCTTGTTGGCGGCAGGCCGCGGCATATGGGTCTTTGAACGCTTAGCGCCCGCTCTGCATCGCGGTGATGGCGACGGCATTGACGATGTCGTCGGTTGTGCATCCGCGCGAGAGATCGTTCGCGGGTTTCGCAAGGCCCTGGAGGATCGGTCCGATGGCGATCAGGCCGCCGAGACGCTGGGCGATCTTGTAGCCGATGTTGCCTGACGCCAGATCGGGAAAGACGAAGACGTTGGGCCGTGCGGTCAGCGAACTGTTTGGCGCCTTTCTGGCCCGGACGGCATCGTCCAGGGCCGCGTCGAACTGGATTTCTCCGTCGATCTCGAGATCGGCATCGGCGGCGCGGACCAGATCCAGGGCCGCGCGGATCTTTGCCAGGCTCGGGTGATCGGCGGATCCTGCCGTGGAGAAGGACAGCATCGCCACCCGTGGAGCCTCGCCCAGAAGCCTGCGGCAACTGGCGGCCGAGGCGCGGGCGATGGCGGCAAGGCCCTCGGCGTCGGGATCGACCACCAGGCCGCAATCGGCGAAGATCATGCCGCCCTTGAACGGGGCGCCGCCGTCGCAGGCCAGCATCAGAAAGAAGCTGGACACGATCGGCGCATCGGAGGCGCGCCCGATGATCTGCAACGCGGCGCGGACCGTATCGGCGGTGGTCGCGACGGCGCCCGCCACTGTGCCGTCCGCCTGTCCCAGCCGGACCCGCATCGCGGCCTGGCGGATCGGGTCACGCATCTCGATCACCGCTTGTTCGGCGGTCATTCCCCTGGCCATCCGCATCCGGTGCCAGTGACCGGCCAGATGATCCAGGTCCGGCGCCTCGGACGGGACGATCATGGCCACGCCGTCGATCTGCGGCCCGTTCATCAGGCTGACGCGGGCCAGGCCTTCGCCGGTCAGGCGCCTAGCGGCCTCTGCCACGCGGGGATCGCGGCCTTCGGGCAGGATGATGTGGCGCGGGTTGGCGCGTGCCGCGGCCAGGATGCGGTCCAGCGGTTTCATGGCGGAATGCCTTTCAGCTGAGGAAATGGAGGCCGGCGACGACGAAGATGCCGAGAAAGATCGTTTCGGCGACGATCAGGCCGATCGCCACGCCGCCCACATCCAGCATCCGCTTGAGCGAGGTCTTGATGCCGACGGCGGCGATGGCGATCAGCAGCGCCCAGCGGCTGAGAACGCCCGCCCAGTCCGCCAGGACCGCCGGGATCACGCCGACCGAGTTCAGCGCCGCCAGCACCAGAAAGCCCAGAACAAAGCCCGGCAGCAGCGGCGGGCGCTTGCCGCCCTTCTGGTCCGCCAGCCCGCGTGCCCGGATCACCAGCGAGAAGCACAAGACCACGGGGGCCAGCATCGACACGCGGATCAGCTTGACCAGCGTCGCCACCTCGCCCGTCTCGGGGCCGATGGAAAAGCCCGCGCCGACCACCTGCGCCACGTCGTGGATGGTGCCGCCCAGAAACACCCCGCTGTCGCGCGCGGTAAACCCGAACAGGCCCGACAGCATCGGGTAAAGCACCATCGCCGCCGTGGACAGCACCGTCACCGACAGCACGGTGAAGGCCAGATCGCGTTCGGAGCGTTCATGGCGCGGCAGCACCGCCGCAATGGCCATCGCGGCCGAGGCTCCGCAGATCGCCACCGAGCCGCCGGTCAGCAGCGCAAAGCGCCAGTCGCGACCCGCAAAGCGGGCGGCCACAAGCCCGAACAGGATGGTCAGCACCACACCCGCGACCACCAGCCCGATCGCCGGGCCGCCAAGGCCCGCCAGCATGTCCACGCTGATCCGCGCGCCCAAAAGCGCCACCCCCAACCGCAGCACCGCACGCGCGGTCAGCGCGATGCCGGGTGCGGTCCGGGTGCCCTCCTCGGCCAGGAAGTTCAGCGCCAGGCCCAGCAGCAGCGCCAGAAGCATGGCGGGGGCGCCGTAATGTTCGGACAGGAACTGCGCCGTCGCCGCCACCAGGACCGACACCGCAAAGCCCGGAAAGGCGTCCGAGATCATTTGGCGGGCAGGAAGCAGGTCGATGCTGGTCATGGCGTTTTCCTTGAGTGCAGGGAACCATCCGGCGCGGAGGGTCCGCGCCGGATGGTCAGGTTTGCAAAGCGGTCGGGATCAGGCCGCGCCGCGCTGCGGGCGCATGTCGGCGCGGTCGATCCCGGCCACGGGAACAGGCTTCTTCATCGCGTCGCGGCGGAAGGGCTCGCCCAGTTCCTGGTTCAGCAGGACCTCGATGAAGGTGGTTTCCTTGTTCTTCATCTGGCGTTCGACCGCCTCGTGCAGGGCATGGGTCAGATCCTCGGCGTTGCGCACCTGAACGCCCTGGACGCCGCAAGCCTTGGCGATGCCGGCATAGGTGGTGTCGCGGTGAAGCTCGGTCCCCACGAAGTTGTTGGCATACCACAGCGTCGTGTTGCGCTTTTCCGCACCCCATTGGTAGTTGCGGAAGATCACCATGGTGATCGCGGGCCAGTCCTCGCGGCCCACCGACACCATCTCGTTCATCGAGATGCCGAAGGCGCCATCCCCCGCAAAGCCGATCACCGGGGTGTCGGGGTTGCCGATCTTGGCGCCCAGGATCGCCGGGAAGCCATAACCGCAGGGACCGAACAGGCCCGGCGCCAGATACTTCCGGCCCCCCTCGAAGGTCGGATAGGCGTTGCCGATGGCGCAGTTGTTGCCGATGTCGGAGGACACAATGGCATCCTGCGGCACCGCCTGCATGATCGCGCGCCAGGCCTGGCGCGGGCTCATCAGGCCGCTGTCGCGCTTGCGCGCCCCGGCGTTCCATTCCGTGCCGGGATCGTCCTGTTCGTGATCAAGGCTGGACAGCTCCTGCGCCCAACGCGACTTGGTCCGCGCGACCAGATCGCGGCGTTCCCGGCGCCCGGCATCGCCCGCCCCTGCGCCCAGTTGCGCCAGGATGCCGCGCGCCACCTTGCCCGCATCGCCCTGGATGCCCACCGTGACCTTCTTGGTCAGGCCGATCCGGTCGGCGTTGATGTCGACCTGGATGATCTTGGCGTCCTTCGGCCAGTAGTCGATGCCGTAGCCCGGCAGGGTCGAGAACGGGTTCAGCCGCGTGCCAAGCGCCAGCACCACGTCGGCCTTGGCGATCAGCTCCATCGCCGCCTTTGAGCCGTTATAGCCCAGCGGGCCGACCGCCAGCGGGTGCGAGCCGGGGAAGCTGTCGTTGTGCTGGTAGTTCGAGGCAACCGGCGCATCCAGACGCTCGGCCAGCGTGACCAGATCCGGGATGGCGCCCGACAGAACCACGCCCGCCCCCGACAGGATCACCGGGAACTCGGCCTCGGACAGCATCCGGGCGGCGTCGGCCACCGCCTGCTCGCCGCCTGCCGGACGCTCGAAGGCCACCACCTGCGGCAGCTCGACATCGATCACCTGGGTCCACATGTCGCGCGGAATGTTCATCTGCGCGGGCGCCGAGTTGCGCCAGGCCTGCATGATGACGCGGTTCAGCACCTCGGGGATGCGGGATGGGTCGCGCACCTCCTCCTGGTAGCACACGCAGTCGGCGAACAGGCGCATCTGCTCCATCTCCTGGAAGCCGCCCTGCCCGATGGTCTTGTTGGCGGCCTGCGGCGTGACCAGCAGCAGCGGCGTGTGGTTCCAGTAGGCGGTCTTGACCGGCGTCACGAACCCGGTCACGCCCGGCCCGTTCTGCGCGATCATCATCGACATCTTGCCGGTCGAGCGCGTGAACCCGTCCGCCATCAGCCCCGCATTCGTTTCGTGCGCGGTGTCCCAGAAGGTGATCCCCGCCTTTGGAAACAGATCCGACACAGGCATCATCGCGGACCCGATGATCCCGAACGCATGTTCGATCCCGTGCATCTGGAGGACTTTGACAAAGGCTTCTTCGGTGGTCATTTTCATGGCGATGGCTCCTTATGTCCGCTCGTCGCGATAGTGGTAAAGGTGATAAAGGCCCCACTGGCCCAACCGCCGGAACGGCGTCCTCCAGCCCTCGTGGGGAAGTTCGGTGTTGAAGATCGGCAGGTCTGGGACGGATTTGCCGGCGACCAGCTGCGCCAGGCGGCGGCCCGCCATGGCCGAATACATGACGCCGTTGCCGCCGTATCCCAGCGAATAGAACAGCCCCGGCACATCCGGCAGCCCGGTGATGCGCGGCATCATGTCGTGGCTGACATCGACCCAACCCCACCAGCTGTAGTCCAGGTCGATCCCGCGCAGCGCCGGGAACTTGCGCGCCATGCCTTCGCGCAGCCCGTTCAGGTGCACGGGATTGGCCGCGTCCCGCCCGGTGATCGCCGCGCGCGAGCCGATCTGCAACCGGTTGTCGGGCAGCAGACGGTAGTAATGGCGCAACGTGCGCGTGTCGGTCAGCGGAGACAGGGTCCGGATGCCCACGGCCTCCAGTTCCGATGGAGTCAGGGCACGCGTGACGATGCTGTTCGACATGATCGGCATCAGGCGGTCGCGAAGGCGGCCGTGCAGGCTTCGGGTGGCATAGGCGGCCGTGGCCACGGCAACCCGGCGGGCGCGCACGATGCCGCCCGGCGTGCGCAGGTGGTGAACGCCGTTCTTCAGTTCCCATCCCTGAACGGGACTGTCGGGATGCACGGTGGCCCCCAGTTCGCGGGCCGCGCGCAGATAGCCGAAGGCCAGCTTTGCGGCGTGGATGCCGAGGCCGTCGGCTTCCCACATCGCGCCCTGCGCTTCCTGGTCGCGCACGGCAGTTTGGAACAACTCGTCCCGAGACAGCATCCGGGCATCATAGCCGAATGTGTCGCGCAACAGCTTCGCCTCGGCCCCCAACGTCGGCATGACGCCGGCCTTGTGGGCGATGTAGTAGTGGCCGCCATCCTGCGGATCGCACTGAATGTCGTGGTCGCGCAGCAGCCCGCGGAACAGGGCGAACGCCTCGACCATCTCGTTGTGCAGGCCCCGCGCGACATCCAGGCCCCAGCGGTCGATCCACTGGCTGCGCTTGAGCCGCCCGGCGCTGATCTGCGCCTGCCCGCCGTTGCGGGTGGAACAACCGTAAGCGACTCCGTTGGCCTCCAGCACGGTGGCCTTGACGCCATGTTCCTTGGCCAGGTGGATGGCCGTGGAAAGCCCGGTGTAACCCGATCCGATCACGGCGACATCCACGTCCATGTCGCGCCTCACCGGGCCGTCGCCTTCGGGGGCGGGACCGGCCGTGCCGATCCAGTAGGTCGGGGCATAATCGCTGCCCGGACCCAACGCGCGCGCCGTGATGGGATCGTAATGGGGGTCGAACGGCACCGATCCGCGTTTGTCGATGGGCTGCATAACGGTCACCTGGCCGCGATGTTGGGGCGCTGCTTGCGGATCGCCTGCTTTTCCACGATCTTGCCGTTCCTGATGCGGAACAGGTCGGCGCCCTGCACCTCGGTCCGGGTGCCGTCGGGATTGGTGGCGCGGAACGTCCACTGGCTGACGCCTCGGCTGCCGTCCTCGGAGATGAAGTGCTCGTGGTCGGCCCACTGCACATCGGGCATGGCGGTCCAGACGCCCTCGAAGGCCTTGGCCATGGCTTCGCGCCCTTCGATCCTGTTGCCGTGTTCGCTGTCGCCTGCGACCGTGAAGAACACGCAGTCGTCGCCGAAATGGATCATGACACCGTTGATGTCGTGGCGGTTGAAGGCGTCGAAGGTGGCCTTCAGGTCGTCGGCGGTCAGGGTGCGGGTCATGAAAACTCCTTGGTCAGTAGCCCAGCACGGCGGGAAGCCACAGGGCGATTTGCGGAAAGAGGGCGATGACGAAGATCGCGGCGGTCGAGGCGACGGCGAAGGGCAGCGCGGTCACGCTGATCCGTTCGATGCTTTCGCCCGAGATGCCCGAGGCGATAAACAGGTTCTCGCCCAGGGGCGGGGTCTGGAAGCCCACGGACAGCGTGCAGATCATCACGGTGCCGAAGTGGATCGGGTCGATGCCGACCATGTAGGCCACCGGCAGCATCACGGGGACAAGGATCATGATCGCCGCCAGCGTTTCCATGAACATGCCCACGATCAGGAGCATCCCGATGATCAGCGCCCAGATGGCGTAAAGGTTGGTGGTCAGGCCCAGGATGCCGCCCGCGATGATGCCGGGAACGTTGTTTTCCACCAGGATCCGGCCAAAGATCGTGGCGGCGAACAGCACCAGAAGCACCCGCCCGGCCAGCCAGGTCGTCGCCTCCAGCGCCTTGAACACGTCGGCGACATCCAGTTCGCGATAGACGAAGATGCCCACGAACAGGGTGTAGAAGATGGCGACGATGGCGGCTTCGGTGGGGGTGAACAGGCCGGAATAGATCCCGCCCAGGATCACGATCGGGGCCATCATCGCCCAGAACCCCCGATAGCAGGCGCAGGCGAACTTGCGCAGCGACAGCGGCTCGGACGATCCGTGATACCCCCGGCCCTTGCAGCGGAGAAAGTTCATCAGCAGCAGGCCGCCCGCCATAACCGCGCCGGGCAGGAAACCGGCTATGAACATCTTGGAAATGGACACCGACTGGAACTGTCCGTGCGTCTCGACCGCGGCCGGATCGGGGGCGATCCCCATGGCCGAGATGCCGAAGATGATCATCGGGATCGAGGGCGGGATGACGATGCCCAAGCCGCCGGCTGCTGCCGTTGCCGAGGCCGCATAGTCGCGGCTGTAGCCGTTGCGGATCATGCCGGGGATCATCAGCATTCCCACGGCCGCCGTGGTCGCAGGCCCCGATCCCGAGATCGCGCCGAAGAACAGGCAGGCGACGATGGTCGCGGCGGACAGGCCGCCCGTGAAGGGGCCGGCCAGGCTTTCGGCCACCGCGATCAGGCGCCGCGACAGGCCCGCCGCCTCCATCAGCGCACCGGCCAGGATGAACGAGGGCAGCGCCATCAGCGGAAACGACCCCACCGACGACCAGGCCATCTGCACCATCTTGATCGGATTGTCGCCCAGATAGAACATGGCGGCCAGGGCGGCGACGCCAAGCGCCACGGTGATCGGCGCGCCCAGAACCATCAGCAGGGCGAATGTGCCGAACAGAACCTCTACGACATGGTCGTTCATTTCGCGTGCTCCCGCTGAAAGGCGCGCTGTTCTTCGGCGGCCAGTTCCAGGGCCTGCTCGACCTCGACCTTGTCGGGATCGCGGGGGTCGATGCCCTTCACCAGCTTCAGGTAGTTCACTTGCAGGATGCGGATCGTCATCAGCGCGAAGGCTATGGGCAGCGCCGTGTAGACATAGCGCATTTCCCATCCCAGGGTCTGGGCCTTCACGAAGGGTTTCAGGCGGCCGATGAACTGGATGGCCTGCCAGATGAAGATGACGTTGAAGGCGATCCAGAACAGATCGCCGATGGCCTCCAGAATGCGCGCGGTCCGGCGCGGCATCATGTTCAGGTGAAACGTCACGCGGTTGTGCGCCGCCATCCGCGCCGCGTAAGAGGCGCCGAAATAGGCGAACCAGACGAACAGGATGACGGACAGCTCCTCGATCCAGGTGATCGAGAACCCGAACACCTGGCGGGCGACGATCTGGACGAACAGCAGCGTAACGAAGACTGCCAGAAGCGCTCGGCAGATGTAGCTTTCAAGATGGTCGAGATGCTTCCAGAATGCAGACATGCATCGCCTCCGGCCAGGGGCAGTTCGGGATGGTGTGAAGGAAGGCGGCGGGCGGTCCCGCCGCAGGCTGGTTCACTGAACCGGATCGCGCCCAAGGGATGCCAGCACGCCGTTCAGAACCTCGACGCCGCCGATCTGGTCATAGAACTTGGGCCACACGGTGCCGGTCGCCAGGGCGATGAATTCCTTTTCATCGTCGGCAGGCTTGGCGATCTCCATTCCGCGCCCCACCAGTTCGTCGCGGATCCTGCTTTCCTGTTCGCGCAGAAAGGCGGCGGATGCCTTCGTCGCGGCCTGCCCGGCGGCCAGGATCTGCTGTTGCTCGTCGTCGGACAGGCTTTCGAACAGCGCCTCGCTGACGATCAGCGGCTCGATCGAGAAGATATGGCGCAGGTCGGTGATGTACTTCTGGACCTCGTAGAACTTCATCGCGTTCACGGTCATGTAGGGGTTGTCCTGACCGTCCACGACCTTTTGCTGAAGCGCGGCGAAGGTTTCGCCCCAGGCCATCGGCGTCGGGTTGATGCCCCAGCTCTTGTAGGTCTCGATCATGATCTCGTTCTTGGGCACCCGGACGACCAGGCCTTGCAGGTCGGCCACCGTGGACACCGGCTTGCTGGAGTTGGTGAGCACCCGGAAACCCGAATAGCCCCAGCCGATGATGCGCACGCCGGCGTCTTCCACGGTCTGCTCGACCATCCGCCGGCCGACCTCGCCCTGCGTGACCTTTTCGGCGTCGTCCTGGCTGAGGATGACATAGGGCAGCGTCAGCGTGCCGACAGACGGCGAGAACGGCGTGATGTTGTTGATCGCAAGGATCGAGAAATCCAGCGTTCCGGTGGCGGCGGCGGTCACGGTGTCCTGCTCGTCGCCAAGCTGGCCGTTCAGAAACAGCTTGCCGGTCATGGCGCCGCCGCTTTCCTTTTCAAGCGCCTCGACAAAGGCCTTGCCAAGCGCCTCTTGCGTGCCGCCTGCGCCGTCGCCAACCGCGATGCGATACTCCTCGGCAAAGGCAGGAACGCTGGCCATCAGGCAGATCGCCGTTCCTGCCAGCAGTCTGATCGTTGTTTTCATCGGGCTCCCCTCCCATTTGGCGGCCGGCTTTTGCAGGTCGCGCCTTGGCGGGTAATATTGCCGCGGAAGGAACCAAGTGATATGTCCAGTTGGCGGCGAATATAGGTCCAGATGCCCGGCGTGCTTCCGATCGATGCGATCTTCCTGCGCGACGATGCACTGACGCTACAGGGCCGGCTGGCCGCCGCGATTGTCCGCGCGATCCTGGAAACGCGGGCACGTCCGGGGACAAGGCTGCCGTCCAGCCGCAAGCTGGCCAAGGCGCTGCGCGTCTCGCGCATGACGGTCACGCTGGTTTATCAGGATCTTGTCAGCCAAGGCTATCTGGAGGCCCTGCCCCGTTCGGGGATCGCCATCGCCGCGACGGTGCCGCATCGCCGTGTGGATGTGGCCGCCGCCGCAGGCGTCCGCACCCTCGATTGGCACGAATGGCTGTCTGACCAGACGCTGCCGAGACGGGTGATCCGCAAGCCCGAGAACTGGCGGGAGTTCCGGTTTCCTTTCATCTTCGGCCAGGCCGATTCCAGCCTGTTCGACCATAACGCATGGCGCGACTGCGCGCGGCGCGCCCTGGGAACGCGAGATTTCGCGGAGCTGGCGGCAGATCGTTACGGGGCCGACGATCCGATGCTGATCGACTATATCTGTTCGAACACGCTTCCCCGCCGTGGCTTTCAGGCAAGGCCGGACGAGGTTCTGGTCACGCTCGGCGCTCAGAACGCGCTGTTCCTGGCCACCGAACTGCTTGCCCGCGCCGACCGGCTGGCCGTCACCGAGGAGCCGGGATACCCCGATTTCGCCGAGACCCTGCGCCGCGCCAGCAGTCCGACCGCCTTTCTGCCCGTCGATTCCATGGGACTGGATCCGGCGATGCTGCCGGACAACACCCGGCTGGTCATCACCACGCCCAGCCACCATATCCCGACTGGCGCCACCATGCCGTTGTCACGGCGGCAGGAACTGCTTGGCCGCGCAGAGCAGACGAACGCCCTGATCATCGAGGACGATTACGACTTCGAGATGTCCTATCTGGCGCCCCCTGCCCCGGCGCTGAAGTCGCTCGACGCCTCCGGCAGGGTTATCTACATCGGCAGCTTCTCGAAATCCCTGTTTCCGGGGTTGCGCATCGGATACATGGTTGCGCCTGCCCCGTTCATCGCCCGAGCCCGTGCGCTGAGGGCGATCATGCTGCGCCATCCGCCAAGCCATCTGCAACGGATCACGGCCTATTTTCTGGCCCTGGGGCATTACGACGCGCACATCGTGCGCTTGCGGCGGACATTGAAGGAACGACGGCGGGTTCTTGAAGACGCGCTTGCCCAGACGTCCTTGAGGATCGAAGGTGCGGCGGCCCAGGGCGGTTCCAGCATGTGGCTGAGCGCACGCGGAACCGACAGCGCCGATCTTGCTGCCCGGCTGCGCGAGAAAAGCGTGCTGATCGAACCCGGTGCCGTGTTCTTCGAGGAGCCGCCGTCGCCCTGCCCGGTGTTCCGGTTGGGCTATGCTTCGATCGCGGCAGCCCTGATCCCCGAAGGGGTGACCCTGATCCACGAGATGGCGCGACAACTTGCGCGGTCAGGCTGACAAAGGCCACAAGAGGCCCCCGCTGCCTGCCGGTCGCGCAGCGGGCGGCGGCAGGTCATGCCGAGGCAGCCGCACCTGTGGGAAAGCCTTTTTCCAAGCGATGGCCGCGCGCCGAACCGATCCAAGGCAAGGCGGCCCCTGGGGCGTGGTCATGCAGCCCCCGCCCCCGATGGGGCGCAGCCCCGCGTACAGGCTTTCGCTTGCCCGTGTGGTGATCCGTCATGTCCCGCGCCTTCCGCCCCGGATCTCCGGCTGACCACGACCCAAGCCGGACGCCCCGCCATGGAGGGCCGCCGATCCGGACAGGAACATTCGTCGCGGCGAGGAGTTCTCGGGACGCCATCGCTTGGAGGACGAAATGATGGACCGTGACCGCATCAGCCATCGGGCGCATCGGATCTGGGAGGCGCAAGGACGCCCCGAGGGTCGCGACGCCGAACACTGGGCGCAAGCCCAGGACGAGTTGCGCCGCGAAGGCGTGCTGGGGGACGACAGCCTGTCCGCACTGGACGCGGATACGGTTCCCGATGCCAACGGCAAAGCCGACGGCCGCATCGTCGAAGCAGGCGAAGGCGGAACCGCCGGCGGGCTTGACGAGGCGGAAAAGGCCGTCCTCTCGCCGGTTCAACCTGATGCGGGGGACGGACGCTAGTTCGCGCCCTGGAGCCGGTGCCGGACAGGCTTGCATCGGGTGCAACCCGGGAAGCGTCAGTCTGGCGTCGGCCAGGATCGGGATGTCTGTTCCAGGTGAACGCCGAAACTTATGCCAGGACATGGGCAGAGACGGGACGGACGGATCCCTGCGCATTCAGCACCGCCGCGGCCCTGGCGGATGACCTTCCACCGAGCCTCGCTTGCCGGTCGTGTCTGGCCCTACCTTCGGCCAAGGGGCGGTCCGGGCAAAGCCGTCCCGCGCTTGCCCGGGTTCGTCGGGGTGCCGCGGTCCGCGCGAGCCGGGCACCGGCGCTGTCCGAACGGTTGGCCGACCAGGATTCCGAAAGCCATGCAGGGAACATGACCCGGGGTCGGATGCCTGCCTTATGACATGGCGGCGGGATGACGCGGCAGATGACGCCTCCGGCCGCTATCCGCTTGGCAGCAGCGGCAACTCCGACTATGAGGCTGGCAATCGCATGGACCCGGTGCAAGCCCGGGTGGCTATTCCGGCCGCCGATCCGCCGGACAACGCATCTCAGACGCGTCCTCGCACCTATCACCATGATCATCACACGGCACTATCTGCGCCAGTGGCGGGACAATCCTGTCCGCGAAATCCTTGCCGGGGCGGTGGCGACCTTCGCGCTGATCCCCGAAGTCATCGCCTTTTCCTTCACGGCCGGGATCGATCCCGCCGTGGGGCTTTACGCGTCCTTTGTCATCAGCATCGTCATCGCCCTGTTCGGCGGCCGGCCCGCGATGATCTCGGCGGCGGCCGGCTCGGTCGCGCTGGTTGTGGCGCCGCTGGTGCGCGATCACGGCATGGAGCATCTTTTCGCGGCCGGATTGCTGGCGGGGCTGTTCCAGATCCTTTTCGGCTTTGCCCGGCTGTCCACGCTCATGCGCTATGTGTCGAACTCGGTCCGCACCGGCTTTGTCAACGCGCTGGCCATCCTGATCTTTGCCGCGCAACTGCCCCATGTCCTGAACGCCGGGCCCGGCGGCCATGCCGTGATCGCGGCAGGCCTGGGCGTGATCTATCTGGCGCCGCGCGTGACCACCCGGATTCCGGCGCCGCTGATCTGCGTGGTCCTCTTGACGGCGGCTTGTTCGACCCTGGGTCTCGCGGTGCCGCGCGTCTCGGACCTGGGCATGATGCCCGATGGACTGCCGGTGTTCCACATCCCCGATGTGCCGTGGGATCTTGATCTTCTGGGCATCGTCTTCGCCCCGGCGCTGGCCATCGCGATGGTCGGCCTTCTGGAGAGCCTGATGACGGCGGGCGTCGTGGATGACCAGACCGGCACGCCGTCCGACAAGAACGCCGAGGCGCGGGGCCTGGGGCTGGCCAATATCGCGGCCAGCCTGTTCGGCGGCATCGCGGGCTGCGGCATGATCGGGCAGACCGTTTCGAACGTGAAATACGGGGGGCGCGGGCGGCTGTCCACGATGGCTGCCGGAGGGCTGCTGCTTTTGCTCATGGTCGCGGCGGGCGGGCTGATCGGCCGGGTGCCGGTGGCGGCGCTGGTCGCGATCATGATCACCGTGTCGATCGACACGCTGGACTGGGGTTCCCTGAAGCGGCTGCGCTCCACGCCGATGCTGTCCAATCTGGTCATGCTGGCCACGGTGGCCGTGACGATCCTCAGCCACAACCTCTCGCTCGGGGTGCTGGTCGGCGTTCTGATGAGCGGCGTGTTCTTTGCCGCAAAGGTGGCCGCCATGCAGCATGTCCGCCGCGAGGGGAACCATTACTTCGTCGAGGGGCAGATCTTCTTCGCCTCTGCCGAGGCCTTTGTCGAGGCGTTCGACCCGATCCATCACGATGGCCCGGTCACCATCGACCTGTCGCGCGCCACGCTGTGGGACATCACGGCCATGGCGGCGGTCGAAAAGGTGCGCGACCGCTTCTTGCGGCACGACCTGCCGGTCACGGTCAGGGGCCTGACCGCGGACGCCCCTGGCGCCTTGCGTCCTGTTGATGCCTTGCCGAAGACAGCGCCGTGACCTCTTGAACGGCCAATCGCCCGCCCTAAATCACATCCCGCCGGATGCCTGATCTGGGTCCGGCATACCGGGCGGATGCCGAACATCCCCCGGCAAAAGAACTTATACCCATGTTGCTCAAAGGAGGATGTGGCTATGAGAACCACTTTCGACTTCACCCCCCTGTTCAGGTCGGGCATCGGCTTCGACCGCATGCTGAACGCGCTCGAGGCCGCGAGCCGCGTCGAGGCGATCAACAGCTGGCCGCCTTATGACATCGCCAAGCTGGGCGAGGACGACTACCGCATCACCATGGCGGTGGCGGGCTTCGGCCAGGACGATCTGACCATCACCCAAGAGCACAACATGCTTGTGGTGTCGGGTCAGAAGAACGGCGACGACAATGCCCAGTATCTGCATCGCGGCATCGCCGGGGGCGCCTTCCAGCGCCGGTTCGAGCTGGCCGATCATGTGAAGGTCGTGCAGGCGAGCCTGGTCGATGGTCTGCTGACGGTCGATCTGCGCCGCGAGCTTCCCGAGGAGATGAAGCCGCGCCGGATCGAGATCGGGGCCGGCCACGCGCTGCCCGGGGCCGAGACGAAGCAGATCGAGGCCGACAGGCAAGCCGCCTGACCTTGCCCGCAAGCGCGAAGCGCGCGGCGCCGGACCATCCGTCCGGCGTCTGCGGGACGCATTGACAATCGGTTGAACGAAAGGAGGAAAATCATGAGTGTCCGTGATCTGATCCCCTGGGGCAGAAACGGCGGCAGCCAGGTTCCGGGGGTCTTCCGTGAGAACGAGCGCGACCCGTTCCTGTCGCTGCATCGCGAGATGAACCGGCTGTTCGATGAGGCCTTCCGCGGCTTCGGTCCGAACCTGCCTTCGCTTCACGGGGCCTCTGCCTTCGGCGCCGGATGGCCGAGCGTCGAGATCTCCGACGGCGAGAAGGAGATCAAGGTGACGGCCGAGGTGCCCGGTCTCGAGGAAAAGGACATCGAAGTCCTGCTCGAGGACGGCGTGCTGACGCTGAAGGGCGAAAAGCGGTCCGAGACCGAAAACAAGGACAGGCAGTTCTCGGAACGCTTCTATGGCCGCTTCGAGCGCCGCATCCCGCTGGGCTACGAGGTGCAGGAAGACGGGGTGGACGCGCAGTTCAGGAACGGCGTGCTGACCGTGACCTTGCCCAAGAGCGAAAAGGCGCAGTCGCAGGTCAAACGCATCGCCATCAAGAGCTGACGCATGACAGCCGCCGGCCGGCGGGCCATCGGGCCGCCGCCGGCGGCATCCTTCGCCAGATCGGGAGGGATGAATGATGGAAACGATTCAGGTCGACAGATCAACCACGATGCCGGTTCCGCAGGGCTGGCTCGCCAACGACAACCGGCAGCTTCTTTCAACCCGGCGCACGATCTTTCCCGGGGACGCGATCGCGCGCATCTACAGGCCGTCCCGTTCGGCCATGACCTCGGGCAGGGCCTGCACCGGGAAATGGCGTCTCGTCTTCGAGCCGCGCCACGCGCCCTTTATCGAGCCGTTGATGGGCCATACCGGCAGCGACGACACGCTGGTCCAGGTCGAACTCGAGTTCCCGACGCTGGAAGCGGCCATGGGTTACGCGGAACGGCAGGGGCTGGCCTATGTCGTGCAGACGCCGCCCGGGCAGATCCGCCGTGACCGTCCCCAAGATCCCGGCAGGACGGCCGCCCGGAACAACGGATCGGCCCAGGCCTTCTCGGATGCGACGCTCGACAGGCTGGGGCTTGGAGAGCTTCAGGAAAGCTACGGACGTGCGCTTGACGGCGCCGCCAGGCGGAACGACCCGCGCGGTTCGGACGGCTGGGCGGCGCCCATGGACGTGGTGCGCGATCCGGCGCCGACCCTGGAGGCCAAGCGGTCGATCCTGATGAACTGGGCTTGGACGGAATATCTGATCGACCAGGCGGCCAACGACGGCACGTCCGCCCGTGCCCGGGCGTCGCGCCTCCACGAGGTCGAGCAGGCGCTGCTTGCGCTGGAACGCGGGGGCCAGGCCCAGCGGAACCAGTCCGGCCCGCACATGGCGGCATGAGGGGCAGCGATGACTCCGCCAAGCGTCCTTGATCGCCTGAAGGTCACGCCGCCGCCTGACGCTGCCGCGCGTCCGGGGGGCGAAGCCGGGCTTCGATCGGGCCGGCCGGCGCACGGGCAGGATCGTGCTGCGCGGAACCGCCGCAGGCCTGCTTTTCCGATGCGGACCCGCGCGGGTTCCGCCCCTATGGCGGCGAGGCGTCCTTTCCCGCCGCCGATCCGTAACAGCGGCCGTCTTCTTCCGGCCGACATCTGACGTGGAGCGCCAAGATGGACATGGACAGGAAAACGCAATTCAACATCGGATACTGGATCGCCGCCTTCTTCGTCCTGATGGCGTTCCAGTATCTTTACACCGCCGCCACCCAGGTCGCCCAGATCCCCTACAGCCAGTTCACCACCTATCTCGAGGAGGGCAGGATCGCCGAGGTGGCGGTGTCGGACCGCTTCATCCAGGGGACGTTCACGGAACCGCTGGACGGTCGCGAAATGTTCATCACCACGCGCGTCGAACCCGGCCTGGCGCGCGAGCTTCAGGAACATGGCGTCACCGTCATCGGTCAGATCGAAAGCACCTTCCTGCGCGACCTGTTGTCCTGGGTGGTGCCCGTTCTTCTTTTCGTCGGGATCTGGATGTTCGTGCTGAAGCGCATGGGCAACGGCCTGGGCGGCGGGCTCATGCAGATCGGCAGGTCGAGGGCCAAGGTCTACGTCCAGTCGGACACCGGGGTGACATTCGAGGATGTCGCGGGCGTTGACGAGGCCAAGGACGAACTGAGGGAAATCGTCGATTTCCTGAAGGATCCGCAAGGCTATGGCCGCCTCGGAGGGCGCATGCCCAAAGGCATCCTGCTTGTCGGCCCTCCGGGGACCGGCAAGACCCTGCTCGCCAAGGCGGTGGCGGGCGAGGCCGGCGTGCCCTTCTTCTCGATTTCCGGTTCCGAATTCGTGGAGATGTTCGTGGGCGTGGGGGCCGCGCGCGTGCGCGACCTGTTCGAGCAGGCCCGCGCCAAGGCCCCGGCCATCATCTTCATCGACGAACTCGACGCGCTTGGCCGCGCCCGCGGCATCGGGCCGATCGCGGGCCACGACGAGAAGGAGCAGACGCTCAACCAGCTTCTTGTCGAGCTCGACGGCTTCGACTCCTCGACCGGCCTCGTGCTGCTTGCCGCCACGAACCGCCCCGAGATCCTCGATCCCGCCTTGCTGCGGGCGGGGCGCTTCGACCGCCAGGTGCTGGTGGACCGGCCCGACAGGCAGGGACGGGTGCAGATCCTGAACGTCCACCTGAAAAAGGCGAAGCTCGCGCCGGACGTAAGCCCCGAGAAGATCGCGGGGCTGACGCCCGGATTCACCGGGGCGGACCTTGCCAACCTGGTCAACGAGGCCACCCTGCTGGCCACCCGCCGCCGGGCGGATGCCGTGACGATGGAGGACTTCAACAACGCGGTGGAGCGGATCGTGGCCGGCCTCGAAAAGCGCAACCGCCTCCTCAACCCCCGAGAGCGCGAGATCGTCGCCTATCACGAAATGGGCCACGCGCTGGTGGCGATGGCGCTGCCGGGCGTCGATCCGGTCCACAAGGTCTCGATCATTCCCCGCGGCATCGGCGCCTTGGGCTACACGATCCAGCGTCCGACCGAGGACCGCTTCCTGATGACCCTTGACGAACTGAAGAACAAGATGGCCGTGCTTCTCGGCGGGCGCGCGGCGGAACGGATCGTTTTCGGCCATCTCTCGACCGGTGCCGCGGACGACCTGGCCAAGGTCACGGACATCGCCCGCGCCATGGTCACGCGCTACGGCATGTCGGAAAAGCTGGGCCATGTCGCGCTGGAAAAGAGCCCGCGCTCGTTCCTCGCCCCCGAGCAGCCCCCCTATGGCCCGCAGGAACGCAGCTATTCCGACGAGACGGCCGCCGCCATCGACGAAGAGGTGCGCCGGATTGTCGACGAGACCTTCGCCCGGACGGTCGATCTGCTGACGGAACGCCGCGATGTGCTGGAGCGCACCGCGCGCCGGCTGCTGGAACAGGAAACCCTGGACGAAAACCAGATTCGGGAGCTTCTCGGCCAGCCGGAGCGATCCGCCGCGGCGGAGTGAACCGGACATGCCGCACGCCCGGGGGCCAAGGGGCGGCCCCCGGGCGTCGGCCGAGCCTAAAGGTTCGCGGGGGGCGCGGCGGCGAACGGCGCCGCGCGCGCCCTCATGCCCCGCCCCATCGGCTTTGCCGTCTTGCCGGCATCAGCCGGCACGGCCGACACGCGCCAGCAGGATCACGGGCAGGATGCCGACCAGAACGATGGCAAGGGCCGCGATGGCGGCTTCCTCATAGGTGCCGCGGGCCGCTTCGCCATAAAGATGCGTCGCCAGTGTTTCGAAGTTCAGCGGGCGGAGCAGCAGGGTCGCGGAAAGCTCCTTCATGCAATCCACGAAGACCAGAAGCCCGGCCGCGGCCAGGGCCGCCCGGGACAGCGGCAGATGGACCTGGCGCAGCGTGCCGCCGATCCCGTGGCCCAGCGTGCGGGCGGACTGATCATAGCTGCGCGGGATGCGGGTCAGCCCCGCCTCGACCGAGCCGATCGAGATCGCCAGAAAGCGCGCCAGATAGGCATAGCCGAGCGCCAGCCCCGACCCGATCAGCACCAGGCCGGGATCAATGCCGAACAGCTCCTTGGCCGTCCGGCCGATCCAGCGGTCCAAGCCGCCAGCGGCAATCAAGATCCCGAGCGCCAGGATCGTGCCGGGCATGGCATAGCCCAGCGAGGCGACGCGCTGGACGGCCTGCATGCCCCGTTGCGGAAAGACGCGCGCGGCAAAGGCGACAACCAGGCCGCAAGCCAGGATCGCGCCGGTCGCCAGGGTGGACAGGATCAGGGTGTTCGCGGCCTCGGTCACGAGGCGGGCGGACAGGCCGGCGAACTGGAACCGCTTCAAGGCCTCGACCGCCAGATACGAGGCGGGAAGGACGAAGCCCAGGATCACCGGCAGCAAGCAGGCGCACAACGCCCCCCACCGGGCGGCGCCCGTCAGCGGCTGCCGCACCAGGCTGCGGGCGCGCTGCGCGCTGACGGAATAGCGCTGTTTCCGGCGCGCCCACCGCTCCAGAGAGATCAGCGCGACCACCAGCGCCAGCATCGCCAAGGCGATCTGCGACGCCCCGGCCAGGTCCGACCGCGTGACCCAGGTCGTGTAAACCGAGATGGTGAGCGACCGGACGCCCAGGAATTCGGATGCGCCGATGTCGTTCAGCGTCTCCATCAGGGCCAGGCTGATGCCGATGGCAATGGCCGGACGCGCCAAGGGCAAGGCGACGCGCCACAGGATCCGGCGTCGGGTGGTGCCGAGCGTCTGGGCGGCCTCGACCAGATTGGCGGCCTGGGTCATGAACATGGCCCGCACCGGCAGATAAACGTAAGGGTAAAGCACCAGCCCCAGAAGCAGGACCGCCCCGGTCATGGACCGGATGTCGGGCAGCCGGAAGTCGCGCGGGCTGTCATGGCCCAGCACGGCGCGGATCGCGGACTGGAACGGCCCAAGCGGATGCAGCATGTCCAGATAGGCATAGGCGACGATATAGGTCGGCACCGCCAGGGGCAGGATCAGCGCCCATTCCAGCATCCGCCGCCCCGGAAAGTCATAGGCCGCGACCAGCCACGCGACCCCCGTTCCGATCACGGCCGTTATCGTGCCCACACCGGCCATCAGGATCGCGGTCTGGGTCAGCGCATGGGGCAGGACGTGCCGGGCCAGGTGGCTCCACAAGCCCTCGGATCCCCAGGCCGCCTGCCAGGCCAGCGCCAGCACAGGAACCAGAACCAGCCCCGCGATCAGCAGGCTGGCCACGGCCCAAGACCCCCCGCGCAGGCGGAGGGCCGGTGCCGCCGACAACGGCACGGGAACCGAAACCCCGCGGCGGGGCCGGTCCCCGCCGCCGGTTTCAGTTGTCGAAGCCGACACGGTCGACCAGTTCGCTCGCGGCCTTGCGGTTCTTCACGATCTCGGTCAAGGGAACCGGATCGACCCGCAGCTCGCCAAAGGACGCGATGATCGGATCGACGGCCGCGCCAGGCTTGACCGGATATTCGTAGTTCGCCTCGGCATAGATCTTCTGCGCCTCGTCGGAAACAAGGAATTCCAGCAATTGCACCGCTTCGTCGCGGTTCGGTGCGTGCTTGGCGACCGCGGCGCCGCTGATGTTCACATGCGTTCCGCCGTTTTCAAAGGTCGGCAGGATCACCTTGATCGCATCGCCCCAGGCACGCTGCTCGTCGCCGCCCTTTCCCGACCGCATCAACCCGACGTAATACGAGTTCGCAACGGCGATGTCGCAGATGCCGCCGCCGATGTCCTTGGCCCCGTCGCGGTCGCCGCCGCCCGCCTGGCGCGCCAGATTGGCCTTGAGCCCGGTCAGCCATTCCTCGGTCCTCGCCGCGCCGTGGTGGGTCATGAAGGCCGAGAACAGCGCCGTGTTGTAGGGGTGCTGGCCCGACCGGATGCAAAGGCGGCCCTTCCACTCCGGGTCGGCCAGATCCTCATAGGTGATGGCGTCCAGATCCAGGTCGCTGGCGGCGTAAACCACCCGGGCGCGCATCGACAGGGCGAACCAGTGATTGCCGGGATCGCGCAGGTTTTCCGGAACAGCCGCCGTCAGGACTTCGGATTCGACCGGCTGCGTCAGCCCCCTGTCCACCAGATCGGCCAGGTTTCCCGCATCCACGGCCATCAGCAGATCGGCAGGCGAGCTTTCACCCTCCGAGGCCACGCGTTCGGCCAGACCGTCCTTGAGAAAGACCGTGTTGACCTTGGTTCCCGTGGATTGGGTGAACGCTTGCAGCAGCGGCTCGATCAGGCCCGGCTCTCGCGAGGTGTAGAGGTTCAGCTCCTGCGCATTGGCGCCGCCCGTTCCCATGGCCACGAACAAAAGAATCGGTGCAAGTTTCATGATCTCCCCCTTGAAGCCGCAAAGGCAGTTCCAAGGCTGATAAGCAGTTGGCGGAATGTAGTCTAGTATTTTCCTCAAGTTTACGCGGCCGGAAGGCCGCCGCCTTGCGGTTCTTCGGGAAAGACATGGACCTGAGCGCCGTTCAGTTGCAGGCTGACCTTTTCTCCGATGCCGACGGGAATGCGCACATGGGAATGCATCCGCAGGCTTTGCGCCAGCGGATGAACCATGATGTCGATCAGTTCGCTTTCCCCCATGAAGGTCTTTGCCACCACACGGGCGGAAATGCCCTGCCCGTCGGGTCCGATGGACAAGGCCTGGGGACGGATGCAGGCCAGGGCAAGCGCCCCGTCGGGCAGATCCAGACTGGCGGGAAAGGTGCCGATGGGCGTTTCGATCCGGCCCTTGGCCCAAACGCCCGTCAGGCGGTTGCATGGCCCCATGAACTCGGCCGCGTAGGCAGAGCAGGGCCGGTCGTAGATCTCGAACGGCGTGCCCACCTGCTCGATGCGGCCCGCCCGCATCAGCACGATCAGATCGCCCACGGCAAGAGCCTCTTGCGGATCATGGGTGACGATGATGGCGGTGGTGCCGATCCCGCCGAGGATGTCCACGGTTTCCCGCCTTACCCGTTCCCGCAAGCCTTGATCCAGGTTCGAGAAAGGCTCGTCCATCAACAGGATCGCCGGTTGCGGGGCAAGCGCGCGGGCCAGGGCCACGCGCTGCTGCTCTCCTCCCGACAGCGAATGGGGAAGACGGTCGAGCAGATGGTTCAGTCCGATGCGCGCGGCCACCTCGGCCACCCGGTCTTTCCGGGCCGGCTTGGACAGGTGGCGCAGGCCGAAGGCGAGGTTCTCGGCCACGCTGAGATGAGGAAACAGGGCGTAGTCCTGGAACATGAAGCCGATCTTGCGGTGTTCGGGTTCGACAAAGCGGCCATGGCCGACGATCTCGGTTCCGCCCATGCGGATCCGGCTGCCAGGGTCAGGCCGATCAACGCCCGAAATGATCCTCAGAAGGGTCGATTTCCCGCAGCCGGACTGCCCCAGCAGGCAGGTGATCTTGCCGGACGGAATGGCAAGCGAGATTTCGGACAGGACGGCCCGGCCGTCGAAATGGCGCGACACGCGTTCAAGTTCAAGCGCAGATGCAGGATCGGTATGCAAGCCTCGCCTTTCAGTTCTAGCCCAGCCGTCACGCGGATGATCGACAGCCCGTCTGGCGGTGTTATCTGAACGGCTCCTTGATCTCCAGTCCGCCATGCCGCCAAGCGCCACCAAGAACGACCGACGCGGGCCAGGCCGCGCCGTCCGTCCTGGCATCGGGGTTCCGGTCCGCGGAAGGGATCAGACGGGTGGCGGGCGGTTTGTCCACGCCATCCGGCACCGGCTCTCGCATCGGCGGAGGCTTTCCTTTCTGCCGATCCGGCAGGCCCGACACGGCAGCGCCGCCCCCATGCGTGATCCATCGACCGAAATCCGACACCCGTTTTCCGGGATGGTCGGGCTGCGGCCTCAAACCGCCGGGCCTGCCAACGCCGTCGCCTGAACTACCATTCGCGCGATCATCCGGCCGACCCTATAGTTAAGACCAGGAACTCCGGCTCCACGCTGTCAAAGGCCATGGCCTCGCTGGCGGCCTTGCCTTGCGTGACGGCATTCAGCGCATCCAAATCCGGCACGTCCGTCATGACCGCCACCCGGGCCGGATCTTGCGGATCGACGAATGTTCGAATGTTGGTCATTCCGAGCGAACCGATTCCGGCTTCAGCCTTCCTCTTCCTGGAAGGCTTCCTCGCGGGTCTTGCGGAAGGACGGCAGGATCATCAGCGCCAGCAGGATCACGGTTGCGATCAGCATGGTCAGGCTGATCGGGCGTTCCACGAAGATGCCGGGATCGCCCTGGGTGATCAGCAGCGTCCGGCGCAGGTTCGATTCCAGCAGCGGGCCAAGCACAAAGCCCAGCAGCAGCGGCCCCGGCTCGCATTTCGCCTTGCGGAAGGCATAGCCCAGAAGGCCGAAACCCGCCGCCAGGATCACGTCGAAGATGCGGTTGTTCATCGAATAGACGCCGATGCAGCAGAACAGCAGGATCGCCGGATACAGCAGACGATAGGGCACCGTCAGCAGCTTGACCCAGATCCCGATCATCGGCAGGTTGATGATGACCAGAAGCAGGTTGCCGATCCACATCGAGGCGACGAGGCCCCAGAAGATCTCGGGCTGGTTGGTCAGCACGGTCGGCCCGGGCGTGATCCCGTGGATCATGAAGGCCGACAGCATCATCGCCATCATGTTGTTGGACGGGATGCCCAGCGTCAGCAGCGGGATGAAGGACGACTGGGCTGCGGCGTTGTTGGCGGCCTCGGGGGCGGCCACGCCCTCGACCACGCCGGTGCCGAACTTGTGCGGCGTCCTCGACATCTTCTTTTCGAAGGAATAGGCGCTGAACGACGCCAGCGTCGCCCCGCCGCCGGGCAAAAGGCCCAGAAAGGTGCCGACGCCGGTGCCGCGCAGCACGGCCGCCCAGGACCGGCGGAAATCGTCGCGCGACGGCCACAAACGGCTGATGGGCGCCAGCGTCACCCCCTCGGATCCCGAGCGTTCGAGGTTTGCGATGATCTCCGAGAAGCCGAAGATGCCGATGGCGATGACGATGAAGTCGATGCCGTCGAACAGCTCGATGGCGCCAAAGGTCAGCCGCTCGGCCCCGGTCGCCTGGTCGGTTCCGACCATGCCCAGCAGCAGGCCGATCAGGATCATGCCGATCGCCTTCAGGACCGGACCGCTGGCCAGGATCGTCGCGGCCAGCAGGCCGAACACCATCAGCGACACATACTCGGCAGGGCCGAAGGACAGCGCAAAGGTCGAAAGGGTCGGCCCGGCCACGGCGATGGCGAAGGTCGCGACGGTTCCGGCGAAGAACGATCCCAGTGCCGCGACGGCCAGCGCCGCCCCCGCCCGGCCCTGCTGCGCCATCTGATAGCCGTCCAGCGTGGTGACCACGCTGGACGCCTCGCCCGGCAGGTTCACCAGAACGGCGGTGGTGGTGCCGCCGTATTGCGCGCCGTAATAGATCCCGGCCAGCATGATGATCCCGGCCAGCGGCGGCAGGAAAAAGGTGATGGGCAGCAGCACGGCGATGGTGGCGGTCGGGCCGATCCCCGGCAGCACGCCGATCAGCGTGCCCAGCAGCGCGCCCAGCAGGCAGAAGCTGAGGTTCTGCACGGTCATGGCTTCGCTGAAGCCCAGCAGAAGCAGGTCGATAAAGCTCATACGTTCCTCCCCAGGACGCGCAATGTGTCAGACGGGCCAGAGCGGCACCTGGACACCCAGGCCGTAGACAAAGACAAGCGCGCCGAATGCGGTCAGCCCGACGGCAAGCCACAGCGTGTGCTTCCAGTTGCCGCCCGGATCGGCCAGCGATCCGGCCACGATCAGCCACAGCGAGGCCAGCACAAAGCCAAGATGCGTCGCGGCATAGGCGAAGACGACGATGGCCAGGGTGATCGCCAGGACCGGCCTTGGCTTGATGGTCTCGATGGCCAGGGCGGGACGGCCCAGGGCCGGGACGCCCACCGCAAGGCCCACGGCGATCAGAAGCACGCAAACGACGCGGGGCAGAAAACCCGGCCCCATCTGCGCCAGCGTGCCGGTATCAAGCCCCCGGCTCATGAAAAGCCCAAGCGCACCGAGACCGGCAAAGATCGCCGCCGTCAGCAGATCGGGCCTGTCGCCCCTGGCCGACGAGGAACGGGCCATCACTGGCCCCCCTCGATCAGCTTGAAGATCTCGGTATAGCGGGCCAGCCGCACGGGCATGTCGGCCTGCCAGTCCGCGCCCGACTTGAAGGACAAGGGCAGCGCCTGCTGCCTGGCCTTTTCCTGGAACTCGGGGTTGGCCAGCGCGGCGTCCACGGCGGCGGCCAGCCTGGCGCGGATCTCCTCGGGGACGTCGCAATGGGCGGCAAGGCCGCGTTCCGACGACATCAGCACGTCGAAACCCTGTTCCTTGGCCGTTGGCAGGTCCGGGGCCAGGGTCGAGCGTTCCTCGGCGAACTGCGCCAGCGCCCGGAACGACCCGGGGTCGCTGGTGGTGTATTCGCCGACGTTCAGGCCGATCATCGCGACATGGCCGCCCAGAAGCGCGGTCTTTGCCTCGTTCGCGCCGCCGAAGGGCACGGCGGTCAGGTCGATGCCTGCGGCCTGTTCCAGTTGCAGCATGGCCAGATGCTCGTCGGTGCCGACGCCGGTGGTGCCCACGGACACCGCGCCGGGGTTGGCCTTGGCGAAGGCCACCAGATCGGCCAGAGACTGATAGTCGGATCCCGCCTGGACGATAAAGGTTCCCGGATCCTCGACAATGCGGGCGATGGGGCAGATGTCGGCGGGATCATAGCGCAGGGTGCGGCCGATCTGCATGGTCAGAAAGCCCGGCGTGTTCAGCGAGGACACGGTATAGCCGTCGGGACGGGCCTGCGACAGCGCCGTGTAGGCGATCTCGCCCGAGGCGCCGGGACGGTTCAGCACCGGGATCTGCGTGTCCAGCTCCGCCTCCAGGAACGGCGCCAGGGTGCGCAGCATGATGTCGGTGCCGCCGCCGGGGGCAAAGGCCACGATCATTTCGATCGGGCGGTCGGCGGGCCAGTCGGCCAGCGCGGCGGTGGCGGTCGTGGCCAGCATCGCGGCCAGGGCCGCGGTTTTGGTGATGGTCATGGTTTCTCCTCCCGAGAATATGTGTTCAGATCATGTCGGGCATGGCGCAGCCCAGCCGTTTCAAGGCCGCGTCCACCCAGGACCGGTCGTTCGTGCCGGCCTCGATGGCGGCCATCTGCTTGGCCTCGGCGTCCTGCTTGGCGGCGGTCCGGGCATAAACCTCCTCGGCCGCCTCATAGGGCACCGCAAGAACGCCGTCGCTATCGCCCAGCATCAGGTCGCCCGGATGGATGACCATGCCGTCGATGGCAATCGGCACGTTGATCTCGCCCGGACCGTCCTTGTAGGGACCGCGATGGGTGATGCCCGCGGCAAAGACCGGCAGGTTCATGGCGACGAACTGGTCCGCGTCGCGGATCGCCCCGTTCAGCACGAAGCCCGCCACGCCGCGCTTGATCGCATAGGCCAGCATCAGCTCGCCCATCAGCGAATTGGTCAGATCGCCCCCGGCGTCCACCACGATCACGTCGCCCGGGACCGCCATGTCGATGGCCTTGTGCAGCATAAGGTTGTCGCCGGGCCGCGCCTTGACGGTCAGCGCGGGACCGGCCAGCACGCCGTCGCGGTGCATCCGGGTCAGGCGCGGCCCGCCCGCCGTCATGCGGGACATGCTGTCGCTGACATTGGCGACCGGCAGCGCGGCGAACCTGGCGACCAGGTCGGCCGACACGGCGCGCTGCCGGTTGAGGATGCGAAATCCAATGGTCATGGTGTTCTCCTCAGACGGGGGCGTTGGCGCGCGACAGGGCGGCGGCGTTGACGATGCGTGCGGGCGGGACCGGACGCCCGGCCAGGTAATCCACAATGCCCTGCGCGGCCTCGACGCCGACACGGGCGTTGGCCGCCGTGGTCACGCCGCCGATATGGGGCGTCAGCACCAGCCGCATGTCCCTCCAGAAGGGATGGTCCGGCGCGGGCGGTTCCTTGGCGAAGGTGTCCAAGCCCGCGCCCGCGATGCGGCCGTCCCGCAGCGCGGCCAGCAGGGCGTCCTCGTCGATGAGGCCGCCGCGCGCGGTGTTGACGATGATCGCGTCCTTGCGCATCAGCGCCAGCCGCCGGGCATCGACAAGGTTGCGCGTCTCGGGCGTCAGCGGACTGTGAAGGCTGACAATGTCGCTTTGCGCGAACAGCGCGTCCAGATCCTCGGCCCGCGTCACGCCCTCGGCCTCGAAGACCTCGGCCGGGCAGAAGGGATCGAAGGCCGACACCCGGATGCCGAAAGCCTTGGCGAAGCGCGCGGTCTGGCGGGCGATGGCGCCGAAGGCCACAAGGCCCATGGCCGATCCGGCCAGTTCGCGCCCCTGAAAGCCCGGCTTTTCCCAGCGGCCCTCGCGGATGCCGCGATCCAGCGGCACGATCTTCTTGGCCACCGCGAACAGCAGCGCCATGGCGTGTTCCGCGACCGACACCGCGTTGGCGCCCGCCGCCACCAGAACCGGGATGTTGCGCGCGGTCGCGGCCGGGATGTCGATGTTGTCGACGCCGGCGCCATGCTTGGACAGCACCCGTACCTGAGGCGAGGCCGCAAGAAAGGCTTCGTCAAGCCGCCCCATTCGGACCAGCACGGCCACGGGTGCCGCTTCAGCGCAAAATGTCAGCAGCGCGTCGCCTTCGGTATAGGGCGGCACATAGACCGGCCGGTATCCCGCCCCGGTCAGCACGGCTTCGGCTGCCGGCGCCAGGCTTGGACCGGTGATCAGAATATTCCTCGACATGTCCCTCCTCCCCCTTGGACCTGAGCGCATCGGATAGAAAGAAGGAAATAAAGATTGTTGATCTGAATGAAACCTCGTAATTCTTCATATGATTTTCAGAGGATCTTAATCTGTGGATACGAGACAGCTGAAAACCCTTTTGGCGATTGCCGAAACCGGCAGCTTCACACGCGCCGCGCAAAGCGTGTTCCTGACCCCCTCGGCCGTCAGCCAGCAAATCCAGGCCCTTGAATCGGAAATCGGCGTCAGCCTGTTCAATCGTCAGAACCGCCCGCCCACGCTGACCTCGGCCGGACAGCAGATGGTCAGGGCGGCGGCAGACCTGGTCCGGGCGGCCGAAAACGCCATCGACGCGGTTTCGGGCCGCCGGATCATCGGAACCTTTTCGGTCGGATCGGTCCGCACCAGCGCGATCGGGCTGCTGCCGCAGGCGATTTCGCGGCTGGCGTCGAATCATCCCGACCTGCGGATCAAGCTTCATGTCGGAACATCCGAATCGCTGATGCAGGACGTGATCGCCGGGCGCCTGGACACGGCCATGATCGCCCAACACAGCGTCACGTCGCGGGAACTGCGCTGGAGTTCGTTCATCCGCGAACCCCTGCTTCTGATCGCGCCTCCGGGCACGCCCCTGTCGGACATGCGGACGATGCTGGTGTCGCATCCTTATGTCCGGTTCCGGTCGCCCGTTCCGTTGGCCCGCCTGATCGAGGCGGAACTGGGCCGTCTGAACCTGCCGCTGATCGACATCGCCGAAATGGACGCGATCTCCTCCATCACGGCCTGCGTGGCGCATGGCCTGGGCGTGTCGGTGGTTCCTCGGGTCGCGCTTCTGGATACGCGCGCGGATGTCGCCGCGGTTCCGTTCGGCGAGCCGGTCGTTCACCGGGAAATCGGGCTGATCGAGATCCAGAACAGCCCGCGCGCCGGCCTGATCGCCGAACTGCACGAGAACCTCGCCACCGTCAGCGGCGAATACGGGGTGCCGCGAGGCGATCCTGCCACCGCCTGACACAGCCGGAGGCTTCCGGCGCCAATGCCGATGTAAAGCGATCGCTCTACTTTCCGCTTGCGCGGTAGAGCGATCGTTCTACTATGAGGCCATGACCGACACCCGCACCCGAATCGCCAGTGATCTTGAACGCAGCTTCTCGGCCCAGGGCTTTGCCGAGCAGGGGGTCGAGGCGCTGCGGGCAGGGGCGGACGTGTCGCTGCGCACGCTTTACAAGCATTTCCCCTCGCGCGAGGCGATGATCGTGGGGGCGCTGGAACACCGCGACCGCGCGTATTTCGACTGGCTGGCGGGCGGGCCGCAGGACGGCGTGGATCATGTCCTGCATCCCCTTGTCCGTCTGGGCGACTGGCTGGCCGAGGTGGCGAACACCGGCTGCCTGTTTCTGAACGCCTGGGCCGAATATCCCGACAGCCAAGCCATCGCCGCCACGGTGATCGACCACAAGGCCCGCCTGGCCGATGAATTCCGGCTGCGGCTGGACCGCGTGGCGCCGGGCCGCGACACCGGCCACCTGGCCGAGACGCTTTTCCTTTTGCACGAAGGCATGACGCAGGCGGCACGGCTTCAGGGGCGCGAAAAGGCCACCGAGGCGGCGCTGCGGGCGGCGCGCGCGGCACTCTTGGCAGAGGGTATCTGCTGAACCCATCGGAGATCCGACGTGAAGATCCGCGAAATCCACATCTATGCCCAAGACTTGCCGGTCAAGGACGGCCCTTATGTCATTTCCAGCAGCACGGTCTGGGCCTTGGACACGACGCTGGTGCGGATCGTGGCCGAGGACGGCAGCGAAGGCTGGGGCGAGACCTGTCCGGTCGGACCCACCTATGCCGAATCCTTCGCCGCGGGCGCGCGCGCCGCGCTGATCCAGATGGCCCCCGGCCTGATCGGCGCCGATCTGTGGCCGGTCGCGCTGCACCGCAGGATGGACGGCCTGCTGAACGGCCACAACTATGCCAAGGCCGCCATCGACATCGCCGCCCACGACCTGATCGGCAAACGGCTGGGCGTGCCGGTTTGCGACCTTCTGGGCGGCGGGGCGGTCCAGGACGTGCCGACCTATTATTCGATGGGCGTGGGCGACCCGGACGAGACCGCCCGCATTGCCGGCGAACGCGTGCGCGAAGGCTTCACGCGCCTTCAGGTCAAGCTGGGCAGCCGCCCGGTCGAGGTGGACATCGAGGCCTTGCGCAAGGTCTGGGAGGTCGTCGGGGGAACCGGCGTGCGCCTGGCCGCCGACGGCAACCGCGCCTGGAACACCCGCGACGTGATCCGCATCAGCCGCGAATGCCCCGACATCCCGTTCGTCTTCGAACAGCCCTGCAACAGCTATGACGAGCTGACCTTTGTCCGGCCGCTGGTGCGCCACGGCATCTACATGGACGAAAGCGGCACCAGCCTGTCCACCGCGATTTCGGCCGCAGGCTCCGGCCTGGTGGACGGGTTCGGCATGAAGGTCACGCGCATCGGCGGCCTGCACCCGATGCGCGCCTTCCGCGACATCTGCGCGGCGCGCAACCTGCCCCACACCTGCGACGACGCCTGGGGCGGGGACATCATCGCGGCGGCCTGCGTTCATGTCGGCGCCACGGTGCGCCCCGACCTGAACGAAGGCGCCTGGATCGCCGCGCCCTATATCGACGGCCATTACGACCGGGCGAACGGTATCCGCATCGACGGCGGCACGATCCGCCTGCCGGACGGCCCCGGCCTGGGCGTCGTGCCCGACCGCGACCTGTTCGGCGATCCGGTCGCCAGCTTCTGATCCCACGAGGAGGGGACAATCATGCGTTTCGAAGGAAGGGCCGCCCTTGTCACGGGCGCGGCGGGCGGCATCGGCGCGGCCATCGTCCGGCAGCTTCGCGCCGAAGGGGCGCGGGTTGCCGTGGCCGACCGCGACGTGACCGGCATCGACGCCGAGGCGCATCTGCCCGGCGATCTGCTGGACCCCGCCTATGCCGACGGACTGGCGCTTGCCGCGCGCGGCGCCTTGGGCGGGCTGGACATCGTTGTCAACAACGCGGGCGTCATCACCCGCGGGCCGGTCACGGACACCACGGACGCCGACTGGTCGCTGTCGCTGGGCGTCAACGTCGAGGCGCCGTTCCGCATCTGCCGCGCGGCGATCCCGCTGATGGCGGAGAACGGCGGCGGGGCCATCGTCAACGTGTCGTCCTGCTGGGGCGGCAAGGCGCCAGGGCCCAATCACGCGATCTACTGCATGACAAAGGCGGCCATCGCGTCCCTGACGCAATGCATGGGCATGGATCACGCGCACCAGGGAATCCGGGTCAACGCCGTCTGCCCCAACGAGGTGAACACGCCGATGCTGCGCACGGGCTTCGCCCGGCGCGGCTTCGATCCCGACACCGCCGTGGCGGAACTGGGCAGGACGGTGCCCATCGGCCGCATCGCCGAGCCCGAGGACATCGCCGACGTGGCGCTGTTCCTGGCATCGGACGCGGCGCGCTATATGTGCGGGGCCCTGGTGGAAATCAACGGCGGGAAGCCCGTGTCATGATGCGGTTCGACAGCAAGGTCGCCCTGGTCACGGGCGGACGGTCGGGCATCGGCCGGGCCATCGCGCGCAGGCTGCGCGACGAGGGGGCGCGGGTCTTCACGGCGCAGCGCGGCGGCGACGACGAGTTCGAGGCCCTCGCCGCCGATTTCACCGACCCGGCAAGCCCGGCCCGGATCGTGGAGCAGGTCGTGGAAAAGGCAGGCCGCCTGGACGTTCTGGTCAACAACGCCGGGATGATGCAGGAATCGGCTGTCGAGGCGATGTCGCTCGAGGACTGGCAGCGCAACCTTGCGGTCAACCTGACGGCGCCCTTTCTGATGATCCAGGCCGCCCTGCCCCATCTGCGCAGAACCAAGGGCAGCATCGTCAACATCGGCTCGATCGAGAGTCTGGGGTCCAATCCCGGCCATGCGGCCTATTGCGCCTCCAAGGCCGGATTGCACGGGCTGACCCGCGCGGTGGCCGTTGATCACGGCCCCGAGGGGATCCGCTGCAACGCCGTCGCGCCGGGCTGGATCGACACCGACCTGAACCTGGCCTTTATCGAGGGGATGCCCGACCCGGCGGCCTTCCGCCGGAACATCGGCCGCATCCATCCCGCAGGCCGTACCGGCCGCCCCGAGGAGGTCGCGGCCCTTGTGGCCTTTCTGGCGGCCGAGGAAGCGGGCTTCGTCACCGGACAGGTTTATACCGTCGATGGCGGACGGATGGCCAAGCTTAGCCTGCCCTGACAAAGGGCCGGGCAAGGGGCCGCGCAACCCTTATCCGGCCGCCGACCGGCCGCGATGCGGACAAGCCAGGCTTTCAGGAAAGGCCCACGAGATGACCGATGCGTCAAACCGGCCCGGCATTCCCGCCACCCTGTCCGGGGTCGTCCTGACCGGGCATGGCGGGTTCGACAAGCTTCGGTTTCGCACCGATCTGCCGGTGCCGCGGGTCGCCAAGGGTGAAGTGCTGATCCGGATCGCGGCTTGGGCGATCAGCAACACCGACATCAGCACCCGCATCGGCTGGTATTCCAAGGCCGTCCGGGAAAGTACGGCTGAAAGCGGCGCCCCCTGGGACAAGCACGCAAGCGGGACGGGGGAAGCCCTGCGGTTCCCCCGCATCCAGGGGCCGACTGCTGCGGCCGCATCGCTGCCGTGGGGGAAGGTGTCGATCCCCGAGGCATCGGGGACCGCGTGGTCGTGCGGAACCTTCTGCGCACCGCCTGCTATGCCTGCGCCGCGATCGTGACCCGCGCCAGGTGCAGCGCGATGGACTCCGGCCGTTCTGATGTTCTGGCTGAACGTCGCCTTTTTGGTGCTGGGCGGGGCGGCGCTTGGGCTGCTGGCATCGGGCCTGCCCTTGCCCGACATGGATTTCCCCTTGCTGCTTGGCCCCTGGCACCCGATGGAATGGCAGGACTGGGCCGTCATGGCCGCGCTGGCGGTTCTGATCGTCGGCGTCGCCACCGGCGTGGCCGTCGCCTCTCAATCCCCCAAGCCCGAGGTGATCGCCGCCTTCGATTACTGCTACATGATCTTCGCGGTGTTCTGGGGCTATGTCTTCTTCCGGGAAGTGCCCGACATCTGGACCGTGGCGGGCATGACGCTGATCGTGGCCGGAGGGATCGGTCTGCTGGCGGTGGAAACCGGATCGCGCCAGGCTGTTGCCTTGGCCGAAAGGGCGTGACGCGGCGGCCCCGGCATGAGCCGGCCGTCAGTTCAGCCGCCCTCGCTGGGTGGCGGGGCTGATGCCGAAGGCGGTCTTGTAGGCGCGCGAAAAATTGCCCGGATTGTCGAAGCCGCAGGCAAGCGCGATCTCGGTCACGGACATTTCGGTCTGAAGCAGCAGATGCTGCGCCTTTTCCAGCCGCATCTCCATCAGATATTTCTTGGGCGCGGTGTTCAGGTACTTGCCGAACAGCCGTTCCAGTTGCCGGGTCGAAATCCCGATCCGCCGGGCAATGCTCGCCGAGGATTGCGGCGCTTCCAGGCTGTCGCGCATGATCTGGATGGCGCGGACCAGATGGGCGTTGCGGATGCCGTTGCGCGATTGCAGCGACACCTTCTGCGACGAGGTGGCGTTGCGCACGGCGTTGTAGACCATCTGGTCGGCCACAGCGACCGACAGGTCGTAGCCGTGGTCCTTTTCGATCAGGTGCAGCATCAGATCCGCCGTCGCCGTCCCGCCCGAGGCGGTGACGTATTTCTCGTCCGGGACGTAAACGTTGCGGACAAGGTTCACTTCGGGAAACTCCTCCATGAAGCTGTCGTGGTATTCCCAGTGGATCGCGGCCCGCGTTCCGTCCAGAAAGCCGGCCTTGGCCAGGGCATAGGCGCCCGAACACAGCGCGCCGACCTTGGCCCCGCCGCGCTCCAGAAATCGCAGCCGGGCGATCAGGCCCCGGTAATCCTTGTGCCGCATGTGGATGCCGGACAAGACAAAGACGCGGTCGCTGGCGGGCATGTCGGCAAAGGCGTGCTGGACCACGACCGCCGTGCCGTCCGAACCGGTGGCGGTGCGCCCGTCCTGGGACGCATAGGACCAGCGATACAAGGTCTTGCCGCTAAGAAGGTTGGCGATCCGCAGCGGATCGACGGCGCAGGCAAAGGCAAGATGGGTGAAGTCCTCGACCAGGGCGAAGACGAAGTGCTGCGTGTCGTTCATCCTGCGGTGCGGCCCCCGAAGACGCCACGAGGCGGACCCCGCGGCGTCGGCGTGTCAGTTATTGCGCGGCGGCGCGGGCTTCCGAAAGCCAGCCGTCGAATTCCGCCTGGTTGTCGGCGATCCAGTCCGCCACATGCTTGTCGATGTCCTCGGACGTGTTCTCGCCGTCGGTGATCAGCTTGTTCTCGGCCGAGATGTCGTTGATGTCCAGCTTCGCCACCTCGAACAGCTTTTTCGCCGCCGGATTGGCCTCCAGGAAGTCGTTGCGGGCCACCACGCCGATGCTGTCCACGGCAAAGCCCAGGTTCTTGCCCTCGAACTCGGTTTCGCCGCTGTCGCCCTCAGGCAACGAGGTATAAGGCACCGATAGCCATTCCACATCCTTGCCCGGCACCATTGCTCCCGACACCCAGTAGGGGGTCCAGGTATAATACAAAATCGGCTCGCCGTTGGCGTGCCGCGCCATGGCGTCGGCGATGATCGCCTGATAGGCGCCCTGGTTGTGGGCGACCGTGTCGCGCAGGCCGTATTCGGTCAGGTGATGCTCGATCACGCGTTCGCAGCCCCAGCCGGGGATGCAGCCGGCCAGGTCGGCCTTGCCGTCGCCGTCGGCGTCGAACCGGGCGGCAACGGCCGGATCGGTGAAGTCGCCGATGTTGGTGACGCCGGAATCGTAGCTGGCCTTGTCCACCAGATAGCCTTGCAGCGCGCCCTCGATATAGGTGCCCACGCGCGACATCACCGCCTCGCCCCCGGCTTCCTGGAAAAAGGCGTCGTGCAGGGTGTGCCAGCTGACGGCGGTGAAATCGGCGTCGCCCGTGCCGATGGCCAGGTGGATGGTCTGGTATTCGGCCTCGCTCGGCTCCTCGACGGTGTAGCCCAGATCCTCGAGCGCGCGGAACAGGATGCGGTGCTGGAAGAACTCCTCGATCTGCGTTGAGACGATGGGGCGCACCGTGACGCCCTCGCCGGGCCTGTCCTGGGCAAGGGCCGGAACGGCCAGGGCAAGCGCCATGGCGGTCGTCAGCGCAAAGGTCTTCATGGTCTTCCTCTCCTTGTTGGGTTTTTTCCGGTTGTTGTTTCAGCCGCGTCTTTGCAGCAGCCCGGCAACGGCGCCGACCGGGCCGGTCTGCCACCAGTGCCGGTGCCCGCGGTCGCGGCCCGTCCGCCCCAGTCCCTGCGTGATGCGGTCCAGGACGATCGCCAGCATCACGATCCCCAACCCGCCCACGATGGCCTTGCCCGCGTCAAGGCGGCCCATGGCGCGCAGCACCTCGTTGCCCAAGCCCTTGACCGAGATCATCGAGGCGATCACCACCATGGACAGCGCCAGCATGATGGTCTGGTTCAGCCCCGCCAGGATCGTGGGCGTGGCCAGGGGCAGTTCCACCTTGAACAGGATCTGGCGGGGCGTGGCGCCAAAGGCGCGGGCGGCCTCGACCACGCTGGGATTGACGCTGCGGATGCCCAAGGATGTCAGGCGCACCAGCGGCGCCAGCGCGAAGATGATCGTGACGATCACGCCCGACACGTCGCCGATGCCGATCATCATCACCACCGGCACCAGATAGACAAAGGCGGGGATGGTCTGCATCGTGTCCAGCACGGGACGCACCGCGCCTTCGAACGCGTCGCTTTTTCCCGCAAGGATGCCCAAGGGCAGCCCGATGACCACGCACAGCAGCACGGCCGAGATGACGATGGCCAGCGTGGTCATGGCCAGCGACCAGGCCGCCGGATCCAGCAGGCCCAGCACCACCAGGCAGGCGAACACGATCACGGCCACGCGGCGCCCGGCGGCCTGCCAGGCGATCAGCACCAGCACCAGCAGCATGATCGTGGGCGGGATCGCTTGCAACGTGCCCTCGATGGCGCTGATGATGTCCTGGAAAAAGGACTTCAGCGGCTGGATCAGCCCGCGGTTGGCGATGGCCCAGCTTTTGATGCCGTCGGCGCGTTCGCCGATCCCCAGATCGACCGAGGCGAAGGGGTTGAGGATGTCGAAGCCCGGTTCGTCTTCCATGCGTCAGCCCTCTGCCTGTCCGGCCATGCCGGGTTCGCCCTTGATGCCGCGCAGCAGGGCGTTCTTGGTGATGACCCCCAGCGGCTGTCCGTCCACCTTGACGACGATCGGGTGCTGGGTCGCGATGGACAGATCCACCAGATCGTTCAGAAGCTGGTCGGGATGGGCCTCGGGCCAGCCGTCCAGATCCGCCGGGCCGCGCCGCTGGGCGTATCGTTCCAGCGGCTCCATGATCTTGCCGGCCGAGATCAGCTCCAGCTTGGAAATCCCCGCGACGAAATCCGCCACATAGTCGTCGGCGGGGTTGGTCACGATGTCCTCGGGCGTGCCGACCTGGACCAGCACGCCGTCCTTCATGATGGCAATGCGGTCGCCGATGCGGATCGCCTCGTCCAGGTCGTGCGTGATGAACAGCGTGGTTTTCTTCATCTCGGCCGAAAGCTGCATGAACTTGTCCTGCAACTGCCGCCGGATCAGCGGGTCGAGCGCGCTGAACGGCTCGTCCATCAGCAGGATGGCCGGATCGGCGGCGATGGCGCGGGCCAGGCCCACGCGCTGCTGCATGCCCCCCGACAACTCGTCGGGATAGCGGGTTTCCCAGCCGGCAAGATCGACGGCGGCGATGGCGCGGCGGGCGGTGTCCTGGCGGGCCTTGACCTCATGGCCGCGCACCTCCTGGCTGAAGGCCACGTTGTCCAGCACGGTGCGGTGCGGCATCAGCGCCATGTTCTGGAACACCATGCCGATCTTTTCGGCCCGGACCTTGCGCAACTCGGCCTGCGACAGTCCGTTGACATCCTGCCCGTCGATAAAGATGGCCCCCGCCGTCGGTTCGATCAGGCGGTTGATGTGCCGGATCAGCGTCGACTTGCCCGATCCCGACAGGCCCATGATGCAGAAAATCTCGCCGCGATGCACCTCGAACGAGGCGTCGCGCACCCCCACCACGCAATCGAACCTGTCGCGGATCTGGGTCTTGGTCAGCCCGTCGCGCCTGACCGCGGCATAGGCTTCCTTGGCCCTGCGGCCGAAGATCTTCCACACGCCTTCGCAGCGGATGACCGCATCGCCCTTGATCTGGTTCATGTGGCCCCTCCTCCACCGGCAAATGATACACGCGGCACTCTTGTAGACAACATGTCTTTTATTCCACTATCATTTCGTGATCGGAACGCGCTGAAAAACGATCTGCCGAATCGAGAGGCACCGATGAGCAAGGGACCGACAACCCGAAAGCAGCACTGCCTGGACGACCTGCGGACGCGGATCCTGACGCAGGATCTGGAGCCGGGCGTTTATCTGGACGAAACCCTTATCGCCGAACGCTACGACATCTCGCGCCCGCCCCTGCGCGAGGTTCTGAACCAGCTTGCGGGCGAGGAATACGTCGTCCTGCACCAGAACCGCGGCGCGCAGGTGGCGCCGATGACCCACAAGACGCTGCGCAACTTCTTCGTGGCCGCGCCGATGATCTATGCGGCGGTCGGGCGGCTGGCGGCGCAGCACGCGACGCCGGCCCAGATCGCCCGGCTGAAGGACGCGCAGCGCCTGTTCCGCACGGCCATCCGCAGCGCCGACATTCCGTGCCGCGCGCTGATGAACCAGCGGTTCCACGCCATCATCGGAGAAATGGCGGACAACGAATTCCTGATGCCCAGCCTGCGGCGGCTGCTGATCGACCACACCCGCATCGGCATGACCTTTTTCCATCCGCGCGCCGAAGGGCTCGACGAACAGCGCCGGCTGGCGGCCGATCAGCACGACCGGCTCATCGCCCTGATCGAGTCGGGCGATGCCGACGGCGTGGCCGATCTGGCCGTCGCGCATTGGGAACTGTCGCGGGCCGAGATCCAGCGGTTCGTCACGCCCGTCGGCATGACGATACCGCTTGGACAGGAACCGGCGCGGACAGGCGACGCCACGGCGGCCTGATCCGCACCGGCAGATGGTCCTGGCTGCAATCACGCGGCCAGCATGCCGTGGGGATCCAGCACGAACTTCTTCGCCGCGCCCCGGTCGAAGCTTTCATACCCCTGGACGGCATCCTCGAGCGAGATGACCTGCGCGTTCACGATGTCGGCGATGGGCAGGCGGTCGTGCAGGATCGCCTGCATCAGCTGGCGGTTGTACTTCAGCACGGGCGTCTGGCCGGTATGAAGCGACTGCGCCTTGGCCCAACCCAGGCCGAAGCGCATCGACAGGCTGCCATGCCTGGCCGCGTCGTCCACCGCGCCCGGATCCTCGGTCACGTAAAGGCCGGGAATGCCGATGTTGCCCGCCGCGCGGGTGATCTGCATCATCTGGTTCAGCACGATGGCAGGCTGTTCGCCGCCCGAATGTCCGCGCGCCTCGAAGCCCACGGCGTCGATGGCGGCGTCCACCTCGGGGCTGCCGGTGATCTGGGCGATCATCTCGGGCAGGTCGTCGCCCCGGGTCAGATCCACCGGCTCGAACCCGACGCGGCGGGCATGATCCAGCCGTTCGGCGTTGAAGTCGCCGATCATCACGACCGCCGCGCCCAGGATCCGGGCCGAGGCCGCCGCCGCCAGGCCCACCGGCCCCGCCCCCGCGACATAGACGATGGACCCCACGCTCACGCCCGCCTTCCAGGCGCCGTGAAAGCCGGTGGGAAGGATGTCCGACAGCATCGTCAGGTCGCGGATCTTGGACATGGCCCGGTCGCGGTCGGGGAACCTCAGCAAGTTGAAGTCGGCATAGGGCACCATCACGTAGCGCGCCTGCCCGCCGATCCAGCCGCCCATGTCCACATAGCCATAGGCGCCGCCCGCCCGCGCCGGGTTCACCGTCAGGCAGACGCCGGTGTCGCCCTCGCGGCAGCAGCGGCAGCGCCCGCAGGCCACGTTGAACGGCACGGACACGATGTCGCCGATCGACAGCATCTCGACATCGGCACCCTTCTCGATCACCTCGCCGGTGATCTCGTGGCCCAGCACAAGCCCCGGCTCGGCCGTGGTGCGGCCGCGCACCATTTGCTGGTCCGATCCGCAGATGTTGGTCGAAACCACCTTCAGGATGACCGCGTGTTCCAGCTTGCGGCCGTCCGGCCCCGCCAGCACCGGATCGGCGATGTTCTGGACTTCGACCTTGCCCGGCCCGGTATAGACCACGCCTCGATTGCTCATCGGGTTTCTCCTCTCCCTTGTCGTTTGCGCCCCCGGCGCCCCGCGTCAGACGGCCACCTCGACCTGTCCGATCGGCTTCGAGCAGCAGGCCAGGATATAGCCTTCGGCGATGTCGTCGTCCGAGATGCCGCCGTTGTGGACCATGTGCACATCGCCCGAAAGCTTGCGGATCTTGCAGGTGCCGCACAGGCCGAAGGTGCAGCCGGACGGGATGTTCAGCCCGTTGGCCTTGGCCACCGCCAGCACGGTGTCGGTTTCGTGGCAGTCGGCCACCACGCCCGACGGCGCAAAGGTGATGCGCGCGGCCGCGTGGTCGTCGGGCACCACGTCGTCGTGGGGCGGGATGTCCTCGACCGTTTCGGCGGGCTTGGCGAAGCTTTCCTGGTGATAGCGGTCCATGTCGTAGCCCAGGCCGATCAGCATCTCGCGCACGGCGTCCATGAAGGGCTCGGGACCGCAGCAATAAACCTCGCGGTCCAGATAGTCGCTGGCCACCAGCCCGATGGTGATCTGGTTCAGGCGGCCGCGAAAGCCGGTCCACACGTCGAAGGGGTCGTCCTCCTCGACGATGAAGTAGAGCTTGATCGAGGGCACGCGGGCGGCCATCTGCTCCAGCTGCCGGCGCGCGATGATCTCGGACGGGCGGCGGGCGCAGTTGACGAAGGCCACGTCGATGTCGGTGGCCCGGTCGAACAGATAGGTCGTCATCGACAGCGACGGCGTTATCCCCGATCCGGCCGAGATGAACAGGTACTTCTTGCGGTCCTTGCGCGGCAGGGTGAAGACGCCCAGGGGGCCGGTGGCCTTGATCGCCATGCCGGGGCGCAGGTGGTCCAGCATCCAGCGCGTCGCGACGCTGCCCGCCTGCGCCTTGACCGTGACCGAGATCGACAAGGGCCGCGACGGCGAGGACGAGATCGTGTAGGTCCGCCAGACGGTGCCGCCCGGCACCGGAAGTTCCAGCGTCAGGAACTGGCCGGGCTCGTACCTGAACAAGGCGCCCGACGGCGACACGAAGCTGAAGGTGGCGACATCGGGCGCCTCGGGCACGACCGAACAGCAGACCAGCCGTTCGGTGTCGCGCCAGATTTCCGGGTCTTCCGACAGGACCAGGGGGCTGTGGACCGTCATCCTTATTCCGCCGCCATCGCCGTGGAAGCCGGGGTCCGCGCACCGGTGATGGTGCGGATCAGGTGGCCGGAATACCAGTCCGAGAACTGGATCAGCCCGCCTTCGTGGATTTCCGAATAGGGCCCGGGCTCGTAGGCGGGCGTCAGGATGCCCTTCTGGTTGTTCTCGACCACCTCGCGATCCTCGTCGTTGGTATGAACCCAGACCTCGGTCAGGCGGTTCAGGTCGTAATCCACGCCTTCGACCGCGTCCTTGTGGACCAGCCATTTCGTGCAGACCTCGGTTTCGGTCGGACTGATCGGGGTGACGCGGAACAGGATCGAATGGTCGGACAGGAAGTGGTTCCAGGTGCCTGGATAGCGGAACTTGAGCAGCGCCCCCGCGTCCCTGAAGGGAATGGAGGAATTCGGCTTCGTCACCGCCACCTTGGTGTCCAGCGTATAGCTTTCGGCCCCGTCCAGCAGCGGCGTGCGCACGAAGCGCCATTCGCCGTCGGGCGCGATGCGATAGGCCGAAGGCGCCCCCGCCGCCTCGCAGCGGGCGACGTGCTTGTCCAGTTCGGACGCCAGCCCGCCGTCGCCGCTGTTGCCGATGGCGCGCGGATCCTCGGGGAAGGTGCGGCACAGGTCGGGATGGTTGCCCGCGCAGTGATAGCATTCGCGGTTGTTTTCCCAGACCAGCTTCCAGTTGCCGTTCTCGACGATGGTGCTTTCAAAGGCGATCTTCGAGTTTTCCAGGTCGTGCGGCGCCAGATAGCGGGCGGTTTCCGCCGCGAAGGCTTCGAAATCCGGGGCCTCGTCGGCCAGGCAGACATAGACCATGCCGGAATTGTTGCGGCAGTGGACCTTCTTCAGCCCGTGCCGGGACGGATCGAACTCGGGGCCCATGTCGCGCGCCCACAGCAGGCGGCCGTCCAGGTCGTAGGTCCACTGGTGATAAGGGCAGACCAGCTTGGGATTGCGGCCCTTCTTCGTCTTGCACAGCACCGAGCCGCGATGGCGGCAGGCGTTGTGGAAGGCCCGGATCTGCCCGTCGGTGCCGCGCACGATCACGACCGAATAAACGCCGACCTCGTAGACAACGTAGTCACCCGCCTTCGGGATCTCGCAGGAGGGGATGGCGAACAGCCATTCCTTGTACCAGATGTTTTCCAGATCGACCTGATGGATGCCGGGATCGCCATAGAATTCCTGCGCCAGCGAATAGGCGGGCTTGCGGCGCAGCAGCATCGAAACGACATCGGATTCGCGCAACATGGGATCGGTTCCTTGCATGGGTTCAAGCCAGACCGTGCTGGGTGTGTGTCCTGTTAGGGGGCAGACGCGAGCCGGTGCCGCTGTCCCCAGGTGTCATCATTGCGTCATGCAGGGGCATGCCGACTTTGCAAATTGCGACGCGGATGAAGGATCTTGCGACCTGCCGGGTTTCTGCCCGAGAAACGCGGCCGCACGGCGCGAACGGAAAACCCCGAAGCGCGCGACCCCCACCGGATCAGGGCCGCATGCCTCGGGGTTCGCCATGTCCGCCATTCCGGCCTCGGCGTCAGCCGATCTGGAACCCCTTGAACAGCGGATCGCGGTCATCGACGAAGATCGTGTTGTGACCGATGATGCGCGCCCAGGCACCCAGGCTGGGCCGGATGCCGGTAAAGGCGCCAATGGCCGCCTCGGATTCGACGCGGCCGTCGAAGGTCGTGCCGATCAGGCTTTCGTTGCGATAACGTCCGCCAACCGCCAGCCGGCCCTTTCCGTGCAGCTGCGCCATCCGGGCCGAGGTGCCGGTGCCTCCGGGCGACCGGTCGATGGCCTTTTCGCCGTAAAACACCGCCCCGCGTCCGTCGGCGTCGCCCTTGGGCGCGTTGTCGCACCAGATCGCGTGATGCACGCCCCGGATGCGGTCGTCCTCGGGGTTGACAGGGTCGATGACATCGGCCAAGGCCGTCCGCAGCTTCTGGGACAGCGCGACGATGGCCGCGGATCCGATGTCGAGCCCCGGCCAGTTTTCCTGCGGCTCGACCACGGCGTAGAAGTTGCCGCCATAGGCGATGTCCACCGCCAGCCGGCCCACACCCGGCACATCCACCGCCACATCGGCGGCATGCAGATAGCTGGGCACGTTGAACAGGCGCACCTCGGCCACCCGGTCGCCCTCCATCCGGTAGGTGACGTCCACCCGGCCCGCAGGGGTTTCCAGCGACAGGGTGCCGGGGGTGCGGGGTGTGACCAGCCCTTCCTCGATCAGGACGGTGGACAGGCCGATGGTGCCTGCCCCGCACATGGGCAGGCAGCCGCTGACCTCGATGAAGACCACGGCCACGTCGCAGTCGTCGCGATACGGGGGATAGAAGATCGCCCCCGACATCACGTCGTGGCCACGCGGCTCGAACATCAGGGCGGTGCGGATCCAGTCGTGGTCGCGCACGAACAGGGCGCGGCGCTCTGCCGCCGGCAGATGCGGCAACAGCGGCCCGCCGCCCGCCACGACGCGGACCGGGTTCCCGCAGGCGTGCGAGTCGATGCAGAAGAAGGTCTTTTTCATGGTGTTCCCCTGGCCGGGCGGGACCGGCCCGTTTGCCGGCCTGCCGGTGATCCGGGCCGGTGTCGGCCCTTCGGGCGGGATTTTCCCACCCTGATGCCGGCCGTATCTTCCCGGCGCCGCGCGAAAGGGCAAACGAGAATTTCCTGCGGTCACGCATTAGAAAATCTGGTTCAGAAGCCTTTCGGAACGCGGCGGGATCTTCGCTGTTCCTTGCGGAACTCCGCCTTGCTTTCCGGCTGCGGCGCTGCCGTCCGCCGGGCGCCGTCCCGAAACGGGACAACGGCACTCCTCCGCACCTGCCGCGCCAGATGCGAGAGCGAAAAGCACCTTTCGGATCATCCGCCCGCGATTGGGGGAAGGAAGCCCGCGCGGTGGCCGGACATGGCGAAACCCGCCCCGGTCTTCGGGCACCGCGAAAGAACCCGGATGATCTCGGTTTGCCGGGGGTTCTCATTTCGGAATGGCATGGGGGGATCGGGGGCGGGACAGGCCCGCCCCGCAGCCCTCAGAACTGCCTGCCGACGGCGCGGTCCAGCGAAAGCCGGCCGCCGCCATGGGCCACGAAGTAAAGCGTGATCCCCAGCCACAAAAGCGAGGTCTCGGCCCCGCCGAAGCCCTCGGCCTGGACGATCCAGTGGAACCAGGTGGTGACGCAAAGCACGATCGAGCAGGCAAAGGCTGCCGGCCGGGTCAGCAGGCCCAGAACCAGCAGCAGGCCGCCAAAGAATTCGGTCGCGGCCAGCAAGGGCGCCCAAAGCCAGCCGGGATGGAAGCCCAGGCCCTCGACCATGCCGACGCGGGCCATCGGGTCCAGGATCTTGGGCCAGCCATGGACCATAAAGGTCGCGCCCGCGATGACGCGCATGTAAAGCACCGTCAGCGGCGCCAGCGCGGCGTAAAGCCCTTGCAGCTTCGGGATGATGTAGGGGGTGTGGGTGGTGTTGTGGTCGCTCATGGCGATGATCTCCGGCAACATGCAGCCGCAGCGCGGCGCAAGGATAACGGCGTCAGCCCCGAAGGGCGGGATATGCGGAACTTGAAGATCAGACGCGCGGCGGCCGCCACGGGACTGTCCGGCAGGCATCAACCGAAACGGTTCTGCCGAAGGGCGCGGGACTGTCCGCCACCGGCGGCGCGGGTTCGTCGCCGCACGCCATGGGCAGCAGGCAGGCGAAGCAGGGAACGGGTTTCTTGGCCGACTCGGCCCTGGTTCCGGGCAGAACCGGCGCATGGCACATGTCGTCCGCGCGGATCTGGGACCGGCAAGGCGGCCGGGGGATGTCCGCGCTTGCCACGGCGACGGACATCGCCACAAGCGACACCATCAGCATGACTGCGGCAAGAACTCTCATCCCGGGCGACCGGCTCGTTGCGGATGGCCCGATATGGTCCGGTAAGGGCAAATTTTTCAACCGATTCCCTGCCGGGCACCTTCACATTGGCGAAACCCTGCGCTGTCATTGTCGTTGGGTGCGCATATCCGGGAAAGGAGAAACCCATGTCGGAACTGATCGTGATCGCCTTCGACGACGAGGCCACCGGCTTCGAACTGCGGGCCGAACTGGTGAAGATGCAGGGGGAATACCTGATCGAGATGGAGGACGCCGTTGTCGTCACCCGCCCGTCCGCCGACGACATCAAGCTGCATCAGGCGGTGAACCTGACCGCCGCGGGGGCACTTGGCGGCGGCTTCTGGGGCACGCTGGTGGGGCTGGTCTTCCTGAACCCGCTGATCGGAGCGGCGGTCGGCGCGGCCTCGGGGGCCCTGGCGGGGCAGTTGTCCGATATCGGCATCAACGACAACTTCATGCGCGAAACGGCCCGCGCGCTGCCGCCCGGCGGATCCGCGGTCTTTGTGCTGCTGCGCAAGATGACCGCCGACAAGGTGCTGGACCGGCTGCAAGCCTTCCATCGCAAGGGCCGCGTGCTGCAAACCTCGCTGTCGCGGGAAGACGAGGATCGGCTGCGCGATGCCCTGTCGGGCGGCGGCGCCGCCGTGCCGCCCGTGCCGCCTGCCGCGCCCGCCGCGGGCGCTTGACGCAGGACCGGGCCGCATGAGACATGCGGCCCATGGTCATTCGCCTTTTGTTCAGCCCCCCGACTGCCGAGCCCGAGGCGGCGCCAGCCCTCCGCTGGCGCCCCTTGCGCCGCCTGCTGATCTGGCTGCGCTGGCTGGGCCTGCGCTTTCTGGCGCTGATGGTCGGGCTGGTGATGGCCTATGCCCTGATCAACCCGCCCACCACCTGGACCATCGTGTCCGAGGCCACGGCCCCGCGAGAATGGGTCGGGATCGAGGACGTGGCCCCTGCCATGCGCCGGTCGGTCGTCGCGGCCGAGGATGCGAATTTCTGCCTCCATTGGGGGTTCGACATGGTGGAAATCCGCAAGGTCGTGGCCTCGGGGTCGTCGCGGGGGGCATCGACCCTGACGCAGCAGACCGCCAAGAACGTGTTCCTGTGGCAGGAGCGCAGCTGGACGCGCAAGGCGCTGGAAACCGCGTTCACGCCGATGATCGAGGCCTTCTGGTCCAAGCGCCGCATCCTGGAGGTTTACCTGAACGTGGCCGAGTTCGGGCCGGGGATCTTCGGCATCCAGGCTGCGGCGCGCGAATTCTACGGCACCACGCCCGACAGGCTGACGCCGGTGCAGGCCGCGCGGCTGGCCGCCGTGCTGCCCGCGCCCAAGTCCCGCAGCCCGGCCCGCGCGTCCAGCCGGTCGCGCGCCATTGCCGACGGGGCTGCGACCATTGCGCGCGACGGGCGGGCAGACTGCTTCTAGGCCCCGCCGGTTGAATCGCGGAGGCTGCGGGCTTATCAAGGGCGGCATCGTGACAAGAAGGTCCAGAAGCAGGCGATGAACAGCAATAACCAGACCACCCGGCTTTATCATTCCGCCCTGTCGCCCTTCTGCCGCAAGGTGCGGCTGGTGCTGGCCGAAAAGAAGATCGAGGTCGAACTGGTCGAGGAGCGTTACTGGGAAAGCCCGCCCGACCTCAAGCGCCGCAACCCGGCGGGCAAGCTGCCCGTGCTGCGCCACCGCGGCAACATGCTGGCCGAAAGCCAGGCGATCATCGAATACCTGGACGAGGCCATCCCCTCGCCCGCGCTGATGCCGTCCACGCCGCTGGAACGGCACGAGGTGCGCCGCCTTTGCGCCTGGTTCGACGACAAGTTCAACGCCGAGGTGACCGTCCCGATCCTGACCGAGCGGGTGTGGAAGAAGATCACCCGCCAGGGCTATCCCGACAGCCGCGTGGTCAAGGACGGTCTGCGCGCCATCAAGGAGCATATCGACTATCTGGCCACGCTGCTGGAAACCCGCCGCTGGCTGGCCGGGAACAGCCTGACGCTGGCCGATTTCACGGCCGCCGCGCATTTTTCCTGTCTTGACTACATCTCGGACGTGGATTGGGACCGGTCGGACGCCCTGCGCGACTGGTATGCCACCATCAAGTCGCGCCCGGCCTTTCGGTCGATCCTGGCCGACCAGGTTCCGGGAATCCACCCGGCCCCCCATTATGCCGAGCTTGATTTCGGATAAGGCTGGGGGGCCAGCCCCCCAGACCCCCCGGGATATTTGGGCAAAGGTGAAAGAGCGGCTGGCCGCCGAGGCGGAGGCGGTCGGCTTTTCCCGGATGCGGGTCACAGCGCCGGATTCCGTGCCCGAGGTCGCGGAACGCCTGCAACAGTTTCTTAAGGCGGGGCGTCACGGCCAGATGGCCTGGATGGCCGAGCGGACCCACTGGCGCGGCGATCCCGCCGCCCTTTGGCCCGAGGCCCGGTCGGTGGTCGTCCTGGCCGAGCTTTACACCCCCGATCACGATCCGCTGGCGGTGCTGGACCAGCCAGACAAGGCTGCGGTCAGCGTCTATGCCCAGGGGCGCGATTACCACGACCTGGTGAAGAAGCGATTGAAGCGGCTTGGCCGCTGGCTGCTGGAGCAGGTGCCGGGCGAGGAGATCAAGGTCTTCGTCGATACCGCGCCGGTGATGGAAAAGCCCTTGGCGCAGGCGGCCGGCATGGGCTGGCAGGGCAAGCACACCAACCTTCTGTCGCGCGATCTGGGAAGCTGGTTCTTCCTGGGCTCGATCTTCACGACCATCCCCCTGCCCCCGGACCCGCCCGAGCGTTCCAATTGCGGATCCTGCCGCGCCTGTCTGGACGCCTGCCCGACCGGCGCCTTTCCGGCGCCCTACCAGTTGGATGCGCGGCGCTGCATTTCCTATCTGACGATCGAGCACAAGGGCCCCGTCGATCCCGAGCTGCGCCCCCTGATGGGCAACCGCATCTATGGCTGCGACGACTGCTTGGCCGTCTGCCCCTGGAACAAGTTCGCCCAGGCCGGGTCCGAGATGCGCTATCGCGGCATCGTCGAGTCGCCGCCCCTGGCGGAGCTTGCCATGCTGAACGACGCGGACTTTCGGGAACGCTTCTCGGGCAGCCCGATCAAGCGCATCGGCCGCGACCGCTTCGTGCGCAACGTGCTGTATGCCATCGGCAATTCGGGCCGGGCGGATCTGGCCCGGATCGCGCAGGAGCTGGCGGGGGATGCCGATCCCGCGGTGGCCGACGCGGCCCGCTGGGCCGCCAGGCGGCTGGCGCGGACGTGATGGGTCACAACAGGAAATCGTCGCGGTCGAGTTCGATGCGTCCCGCAAGCCGCAGCAGGAAATCCGCCTGTCCGTCCCCGTTCAGGTCGGCCAGGACGCGCGTTTCGTTTCCGGCGTATTGCCAGCGGAGCTGATGGTCGTCGCCGAACGCGGCTTTGCCGATGAAGCGGAGGTTCAGGGACCGCAGGTCCAGGTGATCGGTCCCGGCCTGGAAATCCCGGATGCTGTCGGGCAGCCTGGCGGTGCTGTGGCTTGCGGCCGTGAAGCGGAAGACATCGGCCTCGGCCCCGCCGATCAGCAGATCGGCGTCCGTTCCGCCGTTCAGCGTATCCCGGCCCGCTCCGCCCCACAGCGTGTCGCGCCCGTCCCCGCCGGACAGGGCATCGTTCCCGTCCTCTCCTTTCAGCCGGTCAAGGCCCGACCCGCCTTGCAGCAGGTCATTGCCAAGACCGCCGAGCAGGTTGTCGTGACCGGCATCCCCCCACAGCCTGTCCTGGCCCGAGTCCCCCCACAGCTCGTCGTTCCCGGTCTGGCCCCACAGGCGGTCATTGCCCAGGCCGCCGCGCAGCGCATCGGTCCCCGCCCCGCCCCGCAGGGCGTCATCTCCGGCCTCTCCGTTCAGGCGGTCGCTTCCCGTTCCGGCGGTCAGCACGTCGTTGCCAGCGCCGCCCCACAAGAGGTTGTTGCCAAGCAGGCCGGTCAGGATGTCATTGCCAGAATCGCCCCACAGGGTGTCGTTGCCCGTCCCGCCGTCCAGCCGGTCGTTGCCCGCCCCGGCGCGGATCAGGTCGTTGCCGATGCCGCCCAGCAGCGTGTCCAGCCCCGTCCCGGCGATCAGCCGATCATAGCCCAATCCGCCGTCCATGTGGTTGTTGCCCAGAAGATCCTGCAAGATGTCGTTGCCCGCCTCGCCCCGCAGGCGATCGTTGCCGGCGTCGCCCAGCAGCCGGTCGTTGCCGGCCCCGCCGAACAGCGCATCGTTGCCGCTGCCGCCGGACAGCCAGTCGGTCCCCGCGCCGGCCCGCAGCGTGTCGTTGTCCCCCTGGCCCAGCAGGCGGTTGTTGCCCGACAGATCGGTCAGCGCATCATGGCCGTCCTGCCCCTGCAAGGTGTCGTGACCGGCGCCGCCATCCAGCAGATCGGATCCCGTCCCGCCGTCCAGCAGATCGTACCCGACGCCCCCGCTCAGCACGTCGGCTCCCCCTTCTCCGAACAGCTGGTCGTTGTCGCTGTCGCCCAACAGGCGGTCGTTGCCCAGACCCCCGCGCAGGATGTCGTTGCCCGCCCCGCCCCGCAGCAGGTCGTTGCCGTCATGGCCCCACAGCTGGTCCAGCCCCGTCCCCGCAACAAGCGTGTCGTTGCCGAAACCGCCGGTCAGGCTGTTGTTGCCCAGCAGATCCTCCAGCCAGTCGTTGCCGGACTCGCCGAACAGGCGGTCGGCCCCGGTCCCGCCGTCAAGACGGTCGTCGCCCGCCCCGCCCCACAGCAGGTCGTTGCCGTCATGGCCCCACAGCTGGTCCAGCCCCGGCCCCGCGACAAGCGTGTCGTTCCCGCGCCCGCCGATCAGGCGGTTGTTGTCCAGCAGATCCTCGAGCCAGTCGTTGTCATCCTCGCCCGAGAGGGTGTCGTTGCCGGCCTCGCCGAACAGGCGGTCCGCCCCCGCCCCGCCGTACAGAAGATCGTTGCCCGATCCGGCCCGCAGGGTGTCGTCGCCGGTCCCGCCCCACAGCAGGTCGTCGCCGTCATGGCCCAGCAGGCTGTCGGTGCCCTCGTCTCCGAACAGCGTGTCGTGGCCGCCATGGCCCAGCAAGAGGTCCGGGCCGTCGCCGCCGCGCAGCTGGTCGTGGCCCGACTGGCCATGCACCGTATCCGCGCCCGCCCCGGCGGAAACCGTGTCGTCGCCCGCGCCGGCCTGGATCGCGTCCGGCCCGCCCGCGCCCAGAAGCTGGTCCGCCTCCGCGCCGCCGAAGACCCATTTGCCGACAGTGGCGGGAGGCGTCTCGATCTTCACGGGGTCCAGTTCGGGCAGCCAGTAATGCCCGATGGGGAACATCCCGTTGCCGAAATCCGTGGGCATCAGGCCGTTGCCCGACAGGGTGCGCACCTCGAGGACGGAATTGCCGTAGACGATCCGCATGCCCCAGGATTGCGGGGCGAACTGCAACTGCCAGATGCTGCGGATCATGCCCAGCATCGACAGATCCAGCCGGTCCACGCCGGGCTCGTAGTCGGTGATCACCACGCGCCCGTCAAAGCGGGTGATGGCGAAGATGTCGGCCCCGGTTCCGCCGGTCAGGTTGATGTTGGCCTTGGCCGTCACCAGGATGTCGTCGCCCGCCCGGCCCTGTAGGCGCGTCGTGGCCGCGGTCGCCACCAGCAGGTCGTCGTCCTCTCCGCCGATGACCGGCCCGGCCCCGGCAAGGGCGGTCTTGCCGATCGCGCCGGGATCGACCGCCAGCTGCGTTACCCCCGTTTCCCCGTCCGAGGTGATCAGCAGCACGATCTTGCCGCCGATCGCCCGCGCCTCGATGGCGCTGACCTTGCCCAGCACGGTGTCCGCGGTATCGGCGATGGTTTGCAGATGCAGCAGCCTGCCGTCGGGCAGCAGGGTGAAGATGCTGATGCCGCCATCCGCGCCCCCGGCGATCACATAGCCGCGCCCGTCCACCACCGCCGTGGCCAGGGCCGTCACCGACTGGAAGCGCGTGGTCAGTTCGTCCACGATGTGGTCGGTCGTGGTCAGCGCCCCCGCCTTGTCCACCTGGAACACCGACAAGGATGACGAGGTCGCCCCCGCCACCACCACGAAGCTGCGCCCGCCGAACTGAAGCGCGGCGATGTCCGAGGGGACATAATATCCCGTGCCTTCGGCCGCGACATGCACCGCGCCGTGCCCCAGGACGCCCCCTTCGCTGATCGCATGGGTCGAGATGAAGTTGCCCAGGCCCGAGATGGCGACCAGCAGCCGCTGGCCCTCCACGGTGATCAGGATGATCTTGTCCAGCGACGCCTCGGTTACGCCGGGGGGCGCCGGCAGGCTGACCGAGGACACGGCGGCAAGGCTGCCGTCGCCGCCGATCCTGTGCACCTCCAGCGCCAGCCTGTCGGGGCGGGCCAGAAACAAGAAGCGTCCTCCGTCGCCAACCATCTGGCCGCTGGCGGACAGGCGGGAGCCGATCTGCGCCGCCGGAAACAGCTGCGCAAAGTCGCCAAGTCCGCCCGAGGCGGCGACGGACAGCCCGGTGCCGCCGCCGTTCGACATCCCCCCGACCAGCAGGCCATCGCCCCCCGGCATGTCCAGCACCGTCAGGACCGGCTGGGCCTGATAGGTGAGACTGGCGGGAAAGGCCTGGGTGGCCACAAGGTCCAGGGGGGTTTCGGGATCGCCGATCCGATAGCTGCTGACCCCGCCCCTGGCGCTGACGGCGAACAGCATCCAGTTTCCGCCGATCTGCGCCATGGCAAGATCGGCAACGCCAGACAACCATCGGGTTTGCGCGGCCCCGTAGGTGGCCACGTGACGATAAGAGATCATCTTGTCCGTTGAATGCGCGTTTCAGCTGCATGGCCCCGGGCGGGAGCCGATGCTTAACAGAACCCTAAGACGGGCGGTCAGAACAGACGGGTTCTATCGGGGATTTGACGAAATCTTTAGATGTCGAAGGCCAGCGGGCCATAGATGATCAGGCCGGGCTGCGTCACCTCGGCCCCCTCCATCATCCCCGCCAGGCCCTCGATGGTGGTGCGGATCAGCCGCTGGTGGGGATGACCCACGGATTCCGCGAACAGCGCGGGCGTGTCGCCCGGCATCCCGTGGGCGCGCAGCCCGGCGGCCAGTTCGGGAAAGCTGCGCTGGCCCATGAAGACAACGGTTGTGACCGCCGGGTCGGCGATGGCCGCCCAGTGGATGTCGCCCGGCAGCCGGCCCGTCACGTCCGCGCCGGTGATGAACTGCACCCGCCGCGCGGTCAGCCGCCGGGTCAGCGGGATCCCCGCCGCCGCCGCCGCCGCGCTGGCCGAGGTCACGCCCGGCACGATCTCGAAGGCGATGTCCGCGGCGGCAAGCGCCGCCAGTTCCTCCTCCAGCCGGCCGAAGAACCCCGCATCGCCCGATTTCAGCCGCACCACGCGCCGCCCGGCCAGGGCATGTTCGACCAGCAGCGCATTGACATGTTCCTGCCGGGCCGAGGGGCGGCCCGCGCGCTTGCCGACCGCGATCAGTTCGGCCCGCGGGTTGGCGTGATCCAGCACCGGACCCGAGGCGAGATCGTCGTAAAGCACCACTTCGGCCCTGGCCAGGCGGTCCGCGGCCTTCAGCGTCAGCAACTCGGGATCGCCCGGCCCGGCCGAGACGAGCGACACGAAACCGGACGGGGGGGCAGGATCAGGCACAGGTTCAGCTTTCGGGCCGGGGATTTCAGCTATACCACCGGTGCCGGGGCAGACAATGCCGGGGCGTCGAAACTTTCGCCGCCGCCGCGCGTGATCCCGTGATTGGGCAAGAGGAATGCGATGACCGTGATCTGCTGGTTCCGCCGCGTGCTTCGGCTGGACGACCACCCCGCCCTGGTTGCCGCCGCCCAGGACGGCCCGGTGATTCCCCTGGTGATCCTGGACGGGGCCGAGGCGCGGAACCATCCGGCATCCGCCCAGCGGCAGGCGATGGCCCTGCCGGCGTTGGAGGCCGCGTTGCAGGCCCGGGGCAGCCGCCTGGTGGTGCGGCGCGGCGATCCCGCCACGGTGCTGGCGCAGGTGATCCGCGACAGCGGCGCCCTGGCGGTCCATGCCAGCGAGGGGATGCCCTTTGCCCGCGATCAGGGGCTGCACGACGCGGTGGCGGCGGGGGGCGCCCGGCTGCATCTGCACCCGCTGGCCGATCTGGTGCCGCGCGGCCGCGTGCTGACCAAGGGCGGCACCCCGTTCAAGGTCTTCACCCCCTTCTGGCGCGCCCTGCGCCGAACCGACATCGCCGAACCCTTGCCCGCCCCGCGCCTGCGCGCGCCCGACACCTGGCCCGGCAGCGACGGCCCCGACTGGCCCGAAGCGCGGGCCGCGATGAACCGGGGCTGGCCCGTGGTCGCCCGCCATGTGCAAGCGGGCGAGGCCGCCGCCCACGCCCGGCTGGACGCCTTTCTGAAGCGCGTCACCGCAGGCTATGCCGAGGCCCGCGACCGTCCGGCCAAGGGCGACGCGACATCCGGCCTGTCCGACGCCCTTGCCGTCGGAGAGATCAGCGCCCGCCGCGTCTGGCACCGCGCGCTGCGCGCGCAGGATCAGGGCCGCGGCGGCATCGAGGATTTCCTGCGGGAACTGGCTTGGCGAGAGTTCGCGCGAGAGCTGTTCCACGCCGCGCCCGATATGGACCGGACCTGCTGGCGCCCGGAATGGAACGATTTTCCATGGCAAGGCGACGGCCCGGACGCCGAGGCCTGGCGGCAGGGCCGCACGGGCGTGGCCATGGTCGATGCCGGGATGCGAGAGATGTTCGCGACCGGCCGGATGCACAACCGCGTGCGGATGATCGCCGCCAGCTTCCTGGTCAAGCACCTGATGATCGACTGGCGCGTGGGTCTCGACTGGTTCGCGCGCTGCCTGACCGATTGGGACGCGGCCAGCAATGCGATGAACTGGCAATGGGTGGCGGGCTGCGGGCCGGACGCCTCGCCCTTCTTCCGGGTCTTCAACCCGGACGGGCAGGCGGGAAAATTCGATGCCCGGCGGCTTTACCGGGACCATTGGTTGCAGGGCGACGGCGCGCGGGATTTCGCCCGGGCCGCGCCCCGGTCCTGGGGATCAGATCCGGGCCGGCGGCCTGCCCCTCTGGTCGATCTGGACCAGGGGCGCCGGCGCGCCCTGGCCGCCTATCGCGGGTTCGCGCGCAAGGACGCCGCCGCCCTGTAGGCCAGCAGCAGCGCGGCCAGCGCCGACAAGGCCAGCACGGCGGGATCGGCGGGCGACAGGTTCGCGGCGAAGATGCCCGCCAGTGCCCAGACGACGCCCGCCGGATAGGCCCATTCGCCGGGCCTGCGGCCTTGGACCAGCAGGGCCGCCGCCGTCACCGCGATCAGGCACAGGATCGCCGCCGCCTGTTCGGACAGGATGCCGTGGCCCCCCAGCACCATCCCGAACGAAGCCCCCGTGGCTGCCGTCAGCCATCCGGCATACAGCCCCACGGGCCGCACCTGCCAGACCGGGTCGCGCCGCCCGGCGCGCAGAAAGGCCAGCACGGCGGGCACCAGCATGGCCACGATCAGGACCGTCGCGCCGATGGGGGTCCGATGCGCCGTCTCGATCCAGAAGGCGCCAAGGGCGAGGCTTGCCAGCAGCGCGGGCCGCATCGGCTGCCAGTCGGGATCGGCGGCCCGCTTCCAGGCGCCGAATGCCGATCCCGCGACCAGCCAGGCGAAGATCAGCCCCCAGATCGAAAAGGCCCACCCGGCGGGCTGGATCGGCGGATCAACTTGCGGGATCGGGAACTGGTCGGGCCGATAGCCGCCGAATCCGTTCGACAGCAGGGGCGAGACGGCGAAGGCAAGGGCCGCCAGAAGAACAAGAAGGGGAAGAAAACGGCGCATGAGACCTGCAATTGCCAAGGATCGAAAAAACCGACGCGACGTCACGCCCGCCGTTCCTGGCGGGCAAGGGCCTGCGCCCGCTCCAGATCCTCGGGGGTGTTGACGTTGAAAAACGGATCGGCGGGCGCGGCGTTCCACACGGCCGTCGCGGGGGCATGGGCCATGGCAAAGCCCCGCACCCGCCGATGGCCTTGGGCCAGAAAGGCATGCAACGCGTCCCGCAAGGCTACCGGCCACAGCCCGAAGGTGGGGTGGTCCGTCACCCGGCCATCCCTGTCGCGGCCGGCGGCCAGAACGATGCCGTCCCCGGCCTGCCCCAGGCGTTCCACAAGGCGTTCCACAAGATCGGGCGGAAAGAACGGCGTGTCGCCCGCCACGGTGACGACCGCGCGGTCCCCCCGCGAGGCGGCCCAGTCCATGCCCGCCAGGATTCCCGCCAGCGGCCCCGGCCGATCGGGCAGGCTGTCGGGCAGCACGGGCAGGCCGAACCCCGCAAAGCGCCCAGGATCGCCATTCGCGTTCAACGCCATGGCGCCGCATTGCGGGGCCAGCCGCGCGACGATGCGGGCCAGCATCGGGCGGCCGTCCAGATCCAGAAGGCATTTGTCGCCTCCGCCCATGCGGGCGGCGCGGCCTCCGGCAAGGATGATGGCGGGCGGGCGGGTCATGGCGCGGTTGTGACGCAGGCGGGCCTTGGCGGCAAGGGCGGTCGTGACTTACAAACCGGGGGCGGCAAGGGCCAGCCGTGCCGCCCCCCGGAGAGCCGCCATGCGACACGACCCCTTGCCCCCTTTCCAGACCCAGGCCAGCCTGCCCGACCTGCCCTTCGCGGCCATCGACGCGCTGATCCGGGCAAAGGCCGCCGAACACGGGCTGGCCCTGCACGACGGGCATGGCCGGTCCACCTGGTGCAAGCTGCCGAACGGGGACGAGTTCGGCGCCAGGATGGGTCCCACGGGCAGCATCCTTTATGTCCGCGCCCATGCCCGCGACCGGCTGCACGGGCTGGCGGACGCCGTGACCGGCCAGTTTGCCCGGCATCTGCCCGGCCAGCGGGTCGCGTGGTCCTCGCTGGACCGGCCCGGGGCCTTTCCGCCGAATTTCAGCCTGGCGCGCGTGGCGGGCGTGACGCCCGTCGGCGCCGATTTCCTGCGCCTGCGGCTGGAAGGCGGCGATCTGGCCCGCTTCGCCCGCGACCTGATCCATTTCCGCCTGGTCCTGCAACCGCCGGGCGCGGCCACGCCCGCCTGGCCGGTGATTGGCGGCGACGGCCAGACCCTTTGGCCGCGGGGGGACGCGGCCCTGCACCGTCCCGCCTATACGGTGCGCCGTATCGACCCCGTGGCGGGCTGGCTGGAAACCGACATCTTCATCCATGACGGCGGCCGCGCCTGCGATTTCGCCTGGAACGCCCCGCCGGGAACCGCCGTGGGCCTGACCGGCCCCGGCGGCGGCGGCGTGGCGCGGGGAACGACCCTGCTGATCGGCGGGGACGAAACCGCCTATCCGGCGCTGGCCCGCATCCTGGAGGCCGCCGCTCCCGGCACCACCGGCGAATGCCACCTGTTCGGCGCGCGGGCGGATTACCCCCTGCCCCCGCACCGGGGGATCCGCGTTCATCACGCCCCGGGCGGCGAGGCCGCGCTGGCCGACCGCCTGCGCCGCGAGGGCACCGGCGCCGCGCGGATCTGGCTGGCGACCGAACGGTCCCGGCTGGCCCCCCTGAAGACGGCGATCACCCGGGATCTGGGTATCGACAAGGCCCGCGCCCATCTGGCGGCCTATTGGAGCGCCTGAAAGCCCCGTCCGGGGCATCTGAATAGTTGACAATTTTACATGGCTGCTGAATACCCGGCGCAAATCGCGGGACCGGGCCCCGGGGGCTTGCGCCGAGTCGGTCCCGGACGCGAACCGTCCGCGCAATGCGGATCAAGAAGCAAGGAACGCCATGACCAACCTGCCGCTGCCGCGCCTGAGTGCAAGTGTTGCCGTCACGCTGGCCTGCCTGCTGGCCCCGATGGGCCAGGCGCAGGAAACCGCGCCGGACCCGGCCGTTTCGCAAGGCCAGACCCAGGCGGCCCCCGCGCAGCAGCCTGCGGCACCGGCACCGGCACCGGAACCGGCGGCCGTTCCGGCGCCCGCGCCCGCAACGGCCGCACCCACGCCATCGGCGACCGAGGCCCCGGCGTCCCCGGTCACGGCCCCCCCAACCACAGCGGCCCCTGCTCCGGCGGCCCCTGCTCCGGCAACAGCACCCGCGCCATCCGCAGAGCCGGCGCCAACGGCGGCGGCGCCTGCCGCGGCCGCTCCGGCGCCTGCCCAACCCGCGCCCGAGCCTGTCGCGGACTTCCTGCCGCAATCCATGCAGGACGCGCTGGCCCCGATCCTGACGCCGCCCGCGCGCGACCCGAACCTCCCCCATGACCTGTCGCCCATGGGCATGTTCTGGGCGGCCGACATCGTGGTCAAGGCGGTGATGATCGGGCTGGCCTTCGCATCCGTGATCACCTGGACGGTGCTGGTGGTGAAGGCGCTGGAACTGTGGGGCGCCAGCGCCAAGGCCCAAGGGGGCATCCGCCGCATCCAACGCGCGGAAAGCCTGTCCGCCGCCGTTGCCGCCAGCAACGGGCGCGGCGACGCGGTGTCGCGCATGATCCGCCAGGCGGCCGAGGAATACCGCCGCTCGCAGCCCGCGCTGGACGTGGCGGGCGACCAGGGCGTCAAGGAACGCGTCGATTCCCAGCTTGACCGGATCGAGGCCGTGGCCGGCCGCCGCATGGGCCGGGGCACGGGCGTGCTGGCCACCATCGGCTCGACCGCGCCCTTTGTGGGCCTGTTCGGCACCGTCTGGGGAATCATGAACAGCTTCATCGGGATTTCCGAATCCCAGACCACCAACCTCGCCGTTGTGGCCCCCGGCATCGCCGAGGCGCTGCTGGCCACCGCCATCGGCCTGGTTGCGGCGATTCCCGCCGTGGTGATCTACAACGTCTTCGCCCGCGGCATCACCGGCTATCGCCTGCGGCTTGCCAATGCGGCGGCGGGCGTGCGCCAGCTGGTCAGCCGCGACCTGGATTTCCGCGTCCTCAACGCCAAACCGGGGGAATAAGCCATGGCCGGCAGGATTCGCGAAGGCGGCGGCGACGATCTTGAGGAAAACCACGAGATCAACGTCACCCCCTTTATCGACGTGATGCTGGTGCTGCTGATCATCTTCATGGTCGCGGCCCCCCTGGCGACGGTCGATGTGAATGTCGATCTGCCGGTGTCGAACGCCACGCCCGCGGAGCGTCCCGACCAGCCGGTCTACGTGACCGTGAAGCCGGACCTGACGCTGGCGCTGGACAACGCCGACATCGCGCCGGGCGGCCTGGCCGCCGCCCTGGCCGCCGCCACCGAGGGCGACCGGGAACAGCGCATCTTCCTGCGCGCCGACCGCGAAGTCGCCTATGGCGACCTGATGGGGGTGATGAACACCTTGCGCGACACCGGCTATCTCAAGATCGCGCTTGTGGGGCTTGAGTCGACCACAGGGGGCACCACAGCGGGCACGCCGCCCGCCGTCCCCGCCGCAGCCACACCTGCCGCCGCGGAACCCACGCGATGACCGGGCGCGCCGCCCGCGCGATGCGAGAGGGCGCCCTTTGGGGCGGCGCCTCGGTTCTGGTGCTGGTGCTGCATCTGGGCGGGGCCTTGTGGCTCATGGAGCGCGCCGAGGCCGCCGCCCCCCCTGGCCTGCCCGAACCCGTTTTCGTGGATCTGGCCCCCGCCGAGGAAACCCCGGAAGCCGTCGCCCCGACCGAGGAAGCCACTGAGGAAGCCACTGAGGAAGCCCCCGAGGAGCCGGTCGAGGAGGCCGCCGAGGAACCTGTCGAGGAACCCGAGCCGGAGCCGGAGCCGCAACCTGAACCCGAACCGGAGCCCGAACCGGAGCCCGAGGAGGTCGCCGAGCCGTTGGACCTGCCGCCCTTGCCGCGGCTGGAACCGCTTGACGACATGGCGGAACTGTTTCCGCCCGCGCCGCCCGAACTGGAAACCCCGCCCGAGGTCGTGCTGAACAGTTCGGCCCGCCCGCAGCGCCGCCCCGAGCGCGAGCCGGAGCCGCAGCGCCAGGCCGAGCCGCGCCGTGAACGGCGCGAACCCGAACCGCAGCGGCAGGCCGAACCCCGCAGGCAGGAACAGCCGGCGCCCCGGCAGCAGCAGACGCGCCGGGTCGAACAAGGGCAACAAGGCGCCACCGGCAGAACCGGGGTCAGCGCACAGCAGCTGGCCCGGGACGAGGCCAGCTGGAAACAGCAGGTCGGCGTCTGCCTGCTGCGCTCGGCTTCCCGCGTGTCGGGGGCAAGCGGGGCACGCAGCACGGTCGCCCTGGTTATCGCGCGCAACGGCAGGGTTCAGTCCGCGTCGCTGACCGGCTCGACCGGCAACGCCCGGGTGGATCGGGAAATCACGCGCGCCATGGGCCGCGCGCGCTGTCCCGCGGCGCCCTCAAGCCTGACAAAGGCGGCGTATCGGTTCGTCCAGCCGTTCGCGATCCAGTAAGGCCGAGCCAGGGCAGGCGACGGCCCCGGACCGGCGGTCCACCCGCGGAGCCGTTGAGGAAAGGGGGCCGTCTGCCCCCCGTCCCTGCGGGACTCCTCCCGAGGATATTTGGGCAAAGGTGAAGGACAGTTGGAACGGGCGGGGCAAGGCCTGTGATAGCGGGGCGGGACCCTCCTGCCCTGCGGCCGCCGGCCGAAGCGCGGCGGTGCGTGCGGGCAGGCATGCTAGGGGGCCGGCGCCTCGGGGGGCATGGCAGGCGTTTCCGTTTCTCGGGTCTCGGGGGCGGGGCCGCTTTCCACCAGGCGGTTCTGGTCCCATTCGCCGGACGCGACCTCTCCGCTGGCATAGCGCATGACGCCCCGGCCCTGCCGCTTGCCCGCCACGAAGCTGCCCTCGTAGCGGTCGCCGCTGGCATAGGTCGCGACGCCCGTGCCGTCGATTTCCCCGGCCTTCCAGCCGCCCTCGTAAACGAAGCCGTCGGGCGTGGTCAGCTTGCCGGTGCCTTCGCGCAACCCGTTCACGAAGCCGCCGGTATAGACGGTGCCGTCGGGATAGGTCGCCTGGCCCTCGCCATGGCGCTGGCCGTCGGCCCAAGCGCCCGTGTAGACATAGCCGTCGGGATAGGTCATCCGGCCCTGGCCGTGGTTGCGGGCGTTCCTGAAGCCGCCCTCGTAGACCATGCCGTTGGCATAGGTGGCCTTGCCCTCGCCCTCGATCACGCCGGCCTTCCACTGGCCGGAATAGCTGGCGCCGTCGGGATAGGTGATGGTGCCCGTGCCGTCGGGGCGGTCGGCCTTCATGGCGCCGGTGTAAACCGAGCCGTCGGGATAGGTGATCCGGCCCTGCCCCTCCATCCGGCCCTCGACCCAGGAACCGCTGTAGACATAGCCGTCGGTGCCGGTGAAGGTGCCCTGGCCGTGGCGGCGGTCGGCCTTGAACTCTCCGTCATAGACATCGCCGTTGGCATAGGTGGCGACGCCCTGCCCTTCGCGCTTGCCGTTCAGCATCTGGCCTTCGTAGCGGTCGCCCGTCCCCTGCACCAGCACGCCCGTGCCCGACATCTGCCCCGCCGACCAGATGCCGTCATAGACCAGCCCGTCGGCCATGGTCAGCTTGCCCTTGCCCGCGCGCTGGCCCGCCAGCATTCCGCCTTCGTAGACCGCGCCGTCGGGATAGGTGATCCGGCCCTGCCCTTCCTTGACCCCCGCATTCCAGTCGCCTTCGTAGCGATAGCCGTTGGGCTGCGTCAGCACGCCCTTGCCCTGATGCAGGCCCTTGACGAAATCGCCGGTATAGACCGACCCGTTGGCATAGCGCGCCACGCCGGTGCCGGTGATCTCGCCCGCGACCCAATCGCCTTCGTAGGTGCCGCCATCGGCATAGGTGATGGTGCCCGTGCCGTTGGGCTTGCCTTCGGCGAACTGGCCTTCGTAGACGGACCCGTTCGGAAAGGTGGCGCGGCCCTGGCCCAGGATCTCGCCCTCGACCCAATCGCCTTCGTAGCGATAGCCGTTCGGCAGGGTATAGCTGCCCTGCCCATGCTGGCGGCCGTTGCGGAAGGTGCCCTCGTAGACGCCGCCGTCATCGTATTGCTTGGTGACGACCTGCGCCTCTGCGGCGGTGGTTCCCGCCAACAGCGCCAGCACAGCCGCCCAACTTGCCGCCTTCATCGCCACTTGCCCTTTGTCTTTTGCCCATGATCTAGCGCAGCGGGACCGCGCGCGCAAAGCCCGACTTTTCCTTTCGCGTCCCCTCGCCTATCACGGAGCCGAGAGAAACAGGGGCCTGACCATGACGAACCGCTTCCGCCTGACCATCGGCCAGCTGAACGCCACGGTCGGCGATCTTCAGGGCAACGCCGGCAAGGCCCGTCAGGCGTGGGAGGCTGCAAAGGCCGCGGGCGCCGACATGCTGGCCCTGCCCGAGATGTTCATCACCGGATACCAGACCCAGGATCTGGTGCTGAAGCCCGCCTTCACCCGCCAGGCCGAGGAGGCGATCGCGGAACTGGCCGCGCTTTGCGCGCAGGGTCCGACCCTTGGCATCGGCGGGCCGTGGCGGGACGGCGACAGGCTGTACAACGCCTATTGGGTCTTCAAGGACGGCGCGCCGGTCGCCCGCGTCCTGAAGCACCGCCTGCCGCACAAGCAGTTGTTCGACGAACTGCGCCTGTTCGATTCCGGCCCGATCAGCGGTCCTTATCCGGTCGGCGCAGCCCGCATCGGTTCGCCTGTCTGCGAGGACGCCTGGTCCGCCGACGTGGCCGAAACCCTGGCCGAGACGGGGGCCGAGATCCTGGTGGTGCCGAACGGCTCGCCTTATCACAGGAACAAGCTGGACCTGCGCATGGGCCATATGGTCGGGCGTGTCGTGGAAACGGGCCTGCCGCTGGTCTATGTCAACATGGTCGGCGGCCAGGACGACCAGCTGTACGACGGCGCAAGCTTCGTGCTGAACCCCGGCGGCCACAAGGCCGTGCAGCTTCCGCCGTTCCAGGAGATGCTGGCTCATGTCGATTTCACCCTGACCGACGGAGGCTGGCGGGCCGAACCGGGCCTGATGGCGCCTCAGCCCGACGAATGGGAACAGGACTACCAGGCGATGATGCTGGGCCTGCGCGAATACCTGCGCAAGTCGGGCTTTTCCAAGGTGGTGCTGGGCCTGTCGGGCGGCGTCGATTCCGCGCTTGTGGCCGCCATCGCGGCCGACGCCGTCGGACCCGAAAACGTGCATTGCGTGATGCTGCCCAGCGAATACACCTCCCGGGTCAGCCTGGAGGATGCCGCCGATTGCGCGGCCCGGCTGGGCGTGCGGCTGGACACCGTGCATATCGAGGGCGCGCGCGATGCGGTGGGCGGCGCGCTGGCGCATCTGATGGCCGGCACGCGGCCCGACATCACCGAAGAAAACGTCCAGTCCCGCCTGCGCGGGCTGATGCTGATGGCGATTTCCAACAAGTTCGGGGGGATGCTGCTGACCACCGGCAACAAGTCCGAGGTCGGCGTGGGCTATGCCACCATCTATGGCGACATGGCGGGCGGATACAACCCGATCAAGGACCTTTACAAGACACGCGTGTTCCAGACCTGCCGCTGGCGCAACGGGAACCATCGCGACTGGATGATGGGCCGGGCGGGCGAAGTGATCCCGCCCCGGATCATCGCCAAGCCGCCCTCGGCCGAACTGCGCCCCGACCAGAAGGACGAGGATTCGCTGCCCCCCTACGAGGTGCTGGACGCGATCCTGGAAGGGCTGGTCGAACAGGATCTGTCGCTGCGCGATCTGGTGGACCGGGGTTTCGACGCGGATACGGTCAGAACGGTGGAAAAGCTGCTTTATGGCAGCGAGTGGAAGCGGTACCAGGCGGCGCCGGGACCGAGGATCTCGACCAGGGCCTTTTGGCTGGACCGGCGCTATCCGCTGGTGAACCGCTGGCGGGACAGGCCGTAAGGGTGTGGCGGGGTGATGACGGGACGAACCCCACCGTTCCCCGCGGCCGTCCCGCCCCGCCGGGCGGGCCGGTTTCACTTTCCGCCCGTTGTCGCCACCAACTTCCGCGCCGCCATGTCGATGGACGCGTCCTGGTTGCAACCGACATTGTGCACGAAGATCCTGTCCACGCCCAAGCGGTCGGGGAACATCCGTTGCAGCGTCGCCGCCGCCTGCGCCATCACCGCCGGGTGGTGGCGACAGCCCGGCGCCGCGATGTTGCCGAAGGGCATGGCAGTCGCCGCCGCCTGTCGCGGTCAGCAGCGCGGACGTGTGGCGCAGAACCTCGGGGTTGGTCAGGTCGAACAGGTGCTTGAACAGCCCCGGACAGCTGTCCTTGTAGACCGGCCCGCCCAGGATCAGCGTCAGCTTGTCCAGCGCCAGATCGGCCAGGGCGCGCGTCCTTGAAGGGGCTGAGGGCTGCCCGAAAAAGGGGCGGTGCGGAAGGCCACGCGCTTCTCCTGTCAACGACTTCTCTGGTCGTGTCTTAGGCGAAAGCTGCCTTTCGGGCGATTCCGAAGGTCCGGGCGGTTCTGGAACGTGCCGCCCGGGGCGGCGGCACCAGACGGAAGACTGGTTCCGCAGGCCGCGCAGGCCTGCCGCAGCGGCCCGACCCGTCAGGCGGCGGGGGCGACCCGGCGGATGGCGGCGCGCGCCAGGGCGTCCAGGCCATAGCCCAGCACGCCGATCACCAGCACCACGGCCATCAGCTGGTCATAGGCCAGCCTGTCGCGGGTATCGAGGATGAAATAGCCCAATCCCGCCTGCACGCCCAGCATCTCGGCCGGGACCAGGACGATCCAGGTGATGCCGATGGCCAGCCGCAATCCGGTCAGCACCTGCGGCAGGACGCCGGGCAGGATCACGCGGCCGAGCGTTTCCCAGCGGGTGGCGGCCAGGCTTCGGGACAGCAGCAGCCATTGCGGGTCCAGCTGGCGCACGCCCGCGGCGGTGTTCAGCAGGATCGGCCAAAGCGCGGCGAAACCCAGAAGAAAATAGATCGGCGCGTCGCCCACGCCGAACACCATCACCGCGATCGGCATCCAGGACAGCGGAGAGATCATGCGCAGGAACTGGAAGGCGGGCGTGGTCGCGGCCTCGGCCAGGCGCGAGGCGCCGACCAGAAGGCCCAGCGGCACCCCGGCCAGCAGCGCGGCGGCAAGGCCCACAAGGACGCGCCGCAGGCTTTGGCCGACATGCAGCCACAGGTCGGGGCCGGCCAGCAGGCCCGCCAGCGCCGGAAAGGCGCGCGAGGGCGAAAAGCGCCGGGCGAAGCTGGCGCCGTCCGCGATCACGTCGGTCGCCAGCCACCAGGCCAGCAGCAAGAGCCCGATGCCCGCCAGCCCCAGCACCGCGCCCCGCAGCCGCGACGGGCCGCGCGCCTTGTCAGCCGTCGCCGCGATCACGCCTGAACGACCTCGGTCCGCGTCCAGCCCTCGGGCAGGCCGAAGGCGGGCAGCCCGCCGACCCCTTCCAGGGCCTTTTTCACGAAGCTGTCGTCGACCAGATCGCCCGCCACGAAGTCCGGGTCCAGCGCGTCCAGAAAGCCCCGTTCGCCCTCGACCCGGGTGTCCTTGAGCATCCGCACCAGTTCGGCGGTATAGGACGGGAAGGGATAAGGTTGGAAATCTATGCGCTTGTCCTGCCAGTCGGGATGGCGGATCGCGCCCGAGGCGGCATAGCCCTGCATGTCGGTGTCCGAGGGCGTCAGCACGCGGGCCAGGATCTCGGGCGAATGGGGGGTGTATTTCTGCGGATCGGCCGCCGACAGCAGCCGCGCGGTTTCCGCGCGGTTGTCGCGAGTCCAGAGCTGCGCCTTGACCATGGCGTTCACGACCTTTTGCGACCATTCGGGACGGTTGGCCAGATGGTCCTCGTGCATGAAGACCAGGCAGCAGGCATGGTCGCGCCACACGTCGCCGGTGAAGCGCAGCACCTTGCCGATGCCGTTGACCTCGGCCGCGGCGTTGAAGGGCTCGGCCACGATGTAGCCGGCGATCTGGCCCGCGGCCAAGGCCGGCACCATGTCGGCGGGAGACATCAGCGACAGCGCCACCTGGTTTGCGGCAGGGGCGCCCGAGGTCACGATCTCCAGCCCGTTCTCGCGCAGCAGGCGTTGCAGCACGACGTTGTGGATCAAATACCAATAAGGGATCGCGACCGTCTTGCCGCCCAGATCCGCGACGCCCGCGATGCCGTTCGCCGCCGTCAGGGCGGACCCCGAGGTGTGGTTCCAGGCGACCACCTTGGCGGGCGTCCCGCCGCCGTAGCGCGCCCAGATGGTGATGGGCGACAAAAGATGGATGACGTTCACCTGGCCCGCCAGAAAGGCCTCGACGATCTGGGACCAGCCGCGGAGCATCACGGGCTTTTCCACGGCCAGGCCCTCGGCCTCGAAAAAGCCCTTGCCGTGGGCGACCAGCAGGGGCGTTGCGTCGGTGATCGGCAGATAGCCGATGCGCACGGGCTCGTCCGCGTCCTGGGCGCGGGCGGCGCGGGCGCGCAGAAAGGGCAGCGCCCCCGAGGCCGTCAGCAGCGCCGACAGGCGCATGATGTCGCGGCGGGAAAACAGGCTGTCTTCGGTCGGCATGGGACGGTCCTTCAATGGCGACGGATCGCGCGGCGCAACGCGCCCACGATGTCGATGCGGATGCGGCCAAGCTCGGCCAGGTGATCCTCGCGCGGGCGGGGCAGGTCAAGGCGCCATTCGCCGATCCGGCCCGCCGGGCTGCCGCCCAGCAGGATCGCGCGGTCGGACACCAGCAGAGCCTCGTCGATGTCGTGCGTCACCAGCACGGCCGCGGTCCGATAGTCGGCCACGACCTTGACCAGCAGGTCCTGCATCAAGGCCCGCGTCACCTCGTCCAGCGCGCCGAAGGGCTCGTCCAGCAGCAGCACCCGGGGCTGGCGGGCCAGGCAGCGGGCCAGCGCGGCGCGCTGCGCCATGCCGCCGGACAGGGCGGCGGGGCGCAGGCGGCGGGCATGGTCCAGCCCGACCTCGGCAATGGCGCGGTCGATGCGGGCTTGGCGCTCGCCCGGCGGCAGGTGCGGCTGGCGCCTGAAATCCAGGCCAAAGGCGACGTTGCGTTCCAGATCCAGCCAGGGCAGCAGGCCGGGCTGCTGGAAGGCCATGGCAAGCCGGGGATGGACGCCCGACAGGGGCGCGCCCTCCATCTCGATCCGGCCCGCATCGGGCGGCTGCAAGCCTGCCAGAACGCGCAACAGGCTGGACTTGCCCACCCCGCTCGGCCCCAGGACCGAGACGATCTCTCCGGGCGCAAGATCCAGGTTGAAGCCTTCCAGCACGGGGGCCGCCGCGCCGGGATAGCGCAGCGCCACCCCTGCGGCGCACAGCACGGGAGGGGCATCGCGCAAGCTCATGCGGCGCGGCCCATGGCGGCAAGGGCGGTGCGCAGCTGCACGGTGCTGGGGGTGATGATCGGGACAAAGGCCGCCTCGCGCCAGCGGCGGGCGAAGCCTTGGCCCGGCTCTTGCAGATAGCAGCGTCCGCCGCCCGCCTGCAATTCCAGCGATACCGCCTCGAACACGATGTCCGACAGGGCGATGCGCAGCTCGAACAGGGCGGCGGGCCGGGTGACGAAGCTGCCCGAGGCCAGGCCCGCGTCCAGCAAGGCGACCGTCTGGTCCAGCCGCGCCTGCAACGCGGTGACCGGGGCGGCCAGCACGCCGCGCCCGGCCCCGTCCGTTCCGGCGGCCTCGGCCAGGGCCCGCCGGGCAAGGCCGATGGCCATGCCGCATTGCAGGGCCAGAAAGGCCGGGCGCACGCCCGGCAGCCAGGCGGGGGCGTCGGCGGCGATGACGCGGTCGCGCCCGATGCGGACCCCCTCGATCCGCAGCGCGGCCGTGTCCGAGGACCGCATTCCCATCAGCGCCAGATCGGCGCTGCGCCGGACGCCCGGATCGTCATGGGCCAGCGCCACGATCATCGCCGGTCCGCCATCCGCCGGATCGGCAGCGGCGGCCACGAAAAATCCCTGCCCGCGCAGGTTCGTGACCCAGGGCAGCGTGCCGTCGATGACCAGATCGTCGCCGTCGGGGCGGGCCGCCACCTGCAACGGTTCCAGCCCCGCCAGGAACTTCATCACGTTCGACAGGCCCGAGGCCCCGGCCACCCGCCCCGCCAGCAGATCCGGCAAAAGCCGCTCGCGCAGGGCGTGGTTCGGGGTCTGGACCATGAATTCGACGAAACAGCGGTGGCCCCACAGCATAAAGGCGGCGGCCAGCGATTCGCGGGCCACGGCGGCGATCGTTCCCACCCCGTCCATGACCGCGCCGCCGGAACCGCCCAAGGCCCGCGGCACGCCGATCCTGGCCAACCCCGCGTCGCCCAAGCGCGGCAGGATCAGATCCGCAGGCACGTCGCCTGCGTCGATCCCCTCGGCCCGGGCGGCAAGCCATTCCGCCAGATCCTGCGGCAGCCCTCGCGTCATTGCGCGGGCACCACCGGGCGCCATTCATAGGCGGACAGTTCCGGGTTCAGCGCGGGCTGGCCCAGGTTGTTGGCAAAGTTGCACAGCGTCGCCAGGCTGACGCCCAGCACGACTTCCAGCGCGGCCCCATTGTCGAAACCGGCCGCCTTGAAGGCGGTCAGATCCGCGTCCGGCACCGCCCCGCGCGAGGCGATCACCGCCCTGGTGAACCGCGCCACCGCGTCCAGCCGGGCATCGGGAACGGTTGCTCCGTCCCGCAGGGCGCCGATCACCGCGCCGTCCAGTCCGGCCTTCCTGTCGGCAATGGCGCTGTGGCCCGCCACGCAGAAGCCGCAGCCATGGGTCGCCGCCGCGGCGATCTGCACCGCCTCGCGTTCGGCTAGCGTCAGGGACGTGCCGGCATTGATCGCCGACACGGTTTGATAGGCTTCCAGGGCCGCTGGGGCATTGGCCAGAAGCCGCACCAGGTTGGGCAGGAAGCCGTTGTTCTTTTGCGCGGCCTCCAGGCGGGGCCGGGCCGCCTCGGGCGCGTCCTCGATCGAGCGCAGGGGAAGTCTGCTCATGGGTTTCTCCGTCCGACGGGGGTCGCTGTCGCAGGGGACATTAGCCGGTCGCGTTCCCGCCGCAAGCCCGCGCGCCCCGCCTGCCCGCAAGAAGGAACGGGTTTTCCGGCAGGGGGGCCGGGACCGGAACTTTTTCCCCGGCTTCGGGCGCGGCGCCGGTCAGGCGGGCGTGAAAAGGCGCGAGGCCAGGTTCACCGCGTCCCCGGTGGCATGACAATCGAAGCGGGCGCCCGACGCCATGTTGCCGGCGATGCAGGTGCCGGTGTTGATGCCGATGCCGCTGGCCAAGCCCTCGCGCGCGAACTCCGTGTTCAGCGCGGCCGCGTGGCGATCATTTGGCGGGCTGAGGCCACCGCGCGGGCGGCATGGTCGGTCACGTCCAGCGGCGCGTTCCAGATGGCCGTCAGGCAGTCGCCTGTAGCCTTGACGACGGTCCCGTTTTCAACCTGCACCACCTGGGGCAATGGCTCCATCAGGCGGTGCAGGACCGCGTTCACGGCCAGCGCCATGACCGCATCGCCCCAGGACCGGCCCCAGGCGTCCGGGCCCTGGCGGTGCTGCTGACGCTTTTTCCGGCGCCTGGAGTCGTGATGCCGCTGAAGCCGGCGCGGAGCACGTCGCAGTTCCGGGGCGTCTGGCCGGACCAGGGCCAGCGCCTGCTGGCGACCCCGCCGGGCCGGCGACACGGGCTTGCTGTTCGAAGAACACGGCAGCAATAATGGGAACCTGGCCACCCTGCCCGGCGCAAGTTCCGCCTGGCCGATGGTCTGGCTGGCCCGCTTTGTGATCCTGCTGGCAGCCGGCCCCGGGGGCCGAGGCGCCGCCCGGCGTCACACCACCGCGCCGATCTGCCAGGGCACGAATTCATGGTCCCCCAGGCCCAGGTTCTCGGACCGGGTCGCCCGCCCCGATGCGGTGGCAAGGATCAGGTCCACGATCTCGCGCGCCTTGGTTTCCAGAGGCACGCCCCGGGACAGGATGTCGCCGCAGTTCAGGTCCATGTCGTCGGGCATGGCCGCGAACAGCGCGTCGTTGGTGGCCAGCTTGATCGTCGGCGCGGGTTTCGATCCGAAGGCCGATCCGCGGCCGGTGGTGAAAACGATCAGCTGCGCTCCTCCGGCGATCTGGCCGGTGGCCGAGACGGGATCGTAGCCCGGCGTGTCCATGAAGTTCAGCCCCGGCGCGGTGATCGGTTCGGCATAATCCAGGACCGCGTTCAGCGGCGTGGCCCCGGCCTTGGCAACCGCGCCCAGGGATTTTTCCAGGATCGTGGTCAGCCCGCCCGCCTTGTTGCCGGGACTTGGATTGTTGTCCAGCGACGCGCCGTTGCGGGCCGCGTAATCCTCCCACCAGCGGAGCCGTTCCAGCAGCCTTTCGGCAATCGCGGGCGAGGCCGCGCGGTCCAGCAGCAGCCGTTCCGCGCCATAGATCTCGGGCGTTTCGGACAGCACCACCGATGCGCCCTGCGCGGCCAGCATGTCGCAGGCAACCCCAAGGGCGGGATTGGCGGTGATGCCGGAAAACCCGTCCGATCCGCCGCATTGCAGGCCGATCTTCAGCTTGGCGGCGGGCGCGGGCGCGCGGCGGATGTCGTTGACCTGCGGCAGCAGGGCGCGGACCCGGGCCTTGATCGCGTCGATGGTGGCCCGGGTGCCGCCGTTCTCCTGGATGGTGAGGCCGTGAAAGCGCGCGGCCTGCCCCAGTTCCCGCTTCATGCGGGCGATCTGCATCACCTCGCAGCCCAGGCCCACGAACAGGGCCGCGCCCACGTTCGGATGGCCCGCATGGCCGGTCAGAACGCGTTGCAGGGCGGTCCAGCCCGGGCCGCTGTCGGCCATGCCGCAGCCTGTGCCGTGGGCAAAGGCCACGACGCCGTCGACATGGGGAAAGGGGGCCAGCGCGCCTTCGATGCGCAGCTCCTCGGCGGCGCGGCGGATCACGGTGGCGGAACAGTTCACCGTCGCCACCAGGGCGACGAAGTTGCGGGTGCCCACCTGCCCGCCCGCGCGGCGATAGCCGTCAAAGTTCAGGGCGGGGCCGCGACAACGCTCCAGCGCCGCCTGCGCCGCCGCCAGCCCCGCGCCGGGGCGATAATCGCGGCCATGTTCGCCGAAGGCGCAGTTGTGGCTGTGGACATGGGCGCCCGCCGCGATCCCCTCGGTCGCATAGCCGATGACCTGGCCGTATTTGATTACCGCCGCGCCGGGGGCGATGGCCGTGCGCGCGATCTTGTGGCCCGCCGGGGCGATCCCCTTTTCGGTCAGGATCGCCACGGTGTCGGCGGGGTTGAGGACCAGAGGCTCAGGCATCGACCCTGCCCTGGATGCAGGCCCGCGCCCCGTCGCGGACCAAGCCGGCCAAGGCGTCCGTCACGTCCGCCGCAAAGCCCGCGTCCTCGCGCAGCGCGGGCGGAAAGACCTCGGCCAGGCGCAGGAAGCCCGCGACCGTCTGCGCCGGATCGTCGCGCCACAGGGCGGCAAGGCGGAGGGCCAGCGGATCCCTGACCTCGATCGCCGCGCCCTGTTCGTCGCGGCCCGAGGTGTAGCGCATCCAGGCCGCGACGGCCAAGGTCAGCCCCGGCACGGCGCGTCCCGCCGCCCGGCTTTCCGCGATGGTGCCCAGGATGCGCTGCGGCAGCTTCTGGCTGCCGTCCATCGCGATCTGCCAGGTGCGGTGGCGGATCGCCGGATTGGCGTAGCGCGCCGCCAGCGCGTCGGCATAGGCGCCCGGATCCTCTCCGGGCGGAGGGGTCAGCGCCGGGATGATCTCGTGGCGCCACAGGCCGCGCACGAAGCGGGCGAAGACCGGATCGGCCATCGTGTCCGCGATCGTTTCGTGCCCCGCCAGATAGCCGAGATAGGCGAGGCTGGAATGGGTGCCGTTCAGCATCCGCAGCTTCATGTGTTCATAGGGGGTCACGTCGGCGACCATCTGCACGCCGACGGTTTCGAAGGCGGGGCGGGGACCGCAGAAATCGTTCTCGATCACCCACTGGCGGAAGGGTTCGTGCATGACCGGGGCCTCGTCGCGGTATCCGGCCGCGGCTTCCAGCCGGTCCAGGTCGGCGGGCGTGGCGGCGGGCACGATGCGGTCCACCATGGTCGCGGGAAAGGCGCCGTTCGCAAGGATCCAGTCCGCCAGCGCGGGGTCGATCAGGCGGGCAAGTTCCCCCACCACGCCGCGCACCACCCGGCCGTTTTCCGGCAGGTTGTCGCAGCACAGCACCGTGAAGGGCGGCAGCCCCGCCGCGCGGCGGGCGGCCAGGGCGCGCACCAGAAAGCCCGGCGCGGATCGAGGCAGCGGGTTTGCCAGATCGTGCGCGATGTCGGGATGGTCGCGGTTCAGCCGCCCCGTGGACGGCTCGTGGCAATAGCCCTTTTCCGTTACCGTCAGGCTGACGATATGGGTGGCGGGCGAGGCCATGGCGTCCAGCACCGCCTGGCGGTCTTCGGACGCGACCAGCACGTCGCGCAGAACCGTGACCACCTGCGGCTTCTCGCCGTCGGGGCCAAGCTCCACCGCCGTATAGGCCCAGCCTTGCGGTTGCAGCCTGTCGCGCGTGCCCGGCGATTGCAGCGACACGCCGGTGATGCCCCAACCGCCCGCCTGCGCGACATAGATCGCCCCATGGGCGCGGAAGAAGGCGCCGAGGCCCAGATGGACGATGCCCGCCTTGGCCGTGGGGTCGCGGTAAAGCCTATCGCGCAAGCCAGCCTCCATCGACGTTCAGAACCGCGCCGTTGATGTAGTCGGACGCCGCCGCTGCCAGGAACACGGCGGTCTGGCCGATGTCCTCGGGGCGGCCCCAGCGGCCCGCGGGGATGCGGTCCAGGATCGCGCGGGACCGGTCGGGATCGGCGCGCAGGGCGGTGGTGTTGTTGGTCTCGATATAGCCCGGCGCAATGGCGTTGACGTTGAGGCCGGATGCCGCCCATTCGTTCGCCATCAGCCTGGTCAGGCCCGCGACGCCGTGCTTGCTGGCCGTATAGGACGGCACCCGGATGCCGCCCTGGAAGGACAGCAGCGACGCGATGTTGACGATCTTGCCCCGTCCGCGCGGCAGCGCGGCGCGCGCGAAAGCCTGGCAGGTGAAGAACAGCGCCTTGAGGTTGGTGTCCATCACCGCGTCCCAGTCGGCCTCGGAGAAATCGACCGCGTCGGCGCGGCGGATGATGCCCGCGTTGTTGACCAGAATGTCGATGCGTTCGCCGGAAAACACGTCTCGCGCGGCCATGGGGTCGCCGAAATCCAGCCGCATCTGCCGTCCGCCGCCCATCAGCGCCAGCGTTTCGTCGCAGTCGCGGCGGCCGGCGGCGATCACATCGGCCCCGGCCTGCGCCATCGCCACGGCGATCGCCTGCCCGATGCCGGTGTTGGCGCCGGTCACAAGCGCGGTCCGGCCCTCCAGCGAAAACGGGTTCACCGCAGATCCTCCGGCTGGACAAAGTCCATGTCGGTGTAATCCACGTTGTCGCCCGCCATGGCCCAGATGAAGGTATAGCCGCCGATCCCCGCCCCCGAATGGACCGACCACGGCGGCGAGATCACCGCCTGCTCGTTGGCGACGAAGATGTGCCGGGTTTCCCGAGGTTCGCCCATCAGGTGCAGGACGCGGGCTTCCGGCGCCATGCCGTGATACAGGTATGCCTCCATCCGCCGGTCGTGGACATGCGAGGGGATGGTGTTCCAGACCGATCCGTCCTCCAGCGTGGTGTAGCCCAGCACAAGCTGGCAGCTTTCCATGACCAGCGGATGGATGAACTGGCGGATGGTGCGCTTGTTGGACGTTTCCACCGCGCCGGTCTTCATCTCCTTGGCCTCTGCCACCGTGACCAGCCGGCAGGGCAGTTCCCGGTGGGCGGGGCAGGAGGCGATGTAGAACCGCCCCCCGCCGCTGAAGGTCACCGCGCCGGAACCCATGCCCAGATAAAGGACATCGCCGTTTTTCATCTCCCAGGTCTGGCCCGCCGCCGTGACGCTGCCGGTGCCGCCGATGTTGACGATGCCCATCTCGCGCCGTTCCAGAAAGGTGCCGGTCTTGGTTTCCTCGATTTTCTTCAGGGATATGTCGGCCCCGTTCGGCACCGCGCCGCCCACCACGAAGCGGTCGTAATGGGTGTAGACCAGCCGGACTTCGGCGTCGGCAAACAGGCCCTCGGCCAGGAAATGCCGGCGCAGGTCCGCCGTGTCCATGCGCTTGGCATGGTCGGGATGGATCGCGTGGCGGGTTTCGACATGGGTGGTCATGGTCTTGGGCCTTTCACAGGAAATCGTCGCGGCGAGGGGTGAAGCTGTCGATCAGCACGCCCCCCTCCAGGCAGGTGCAGCCGTGTTCGGCGTTCGAGGGGATCACGAAGGCGTCGCCCGGCCCGACCTGAAACTCGCGGCCGTTTACGGTGAAGCGGTAGCGGCCCGACTGCACATAGGTCGATTGCACATGGGGATGGCTGTGCGGCGCGCCCCGGTCGCCCGCGTCGAAGGCGAAGCGGACAACCATCAGGTCGGGCGCGTGGGCCAGCACGGTGCGGACGGGATCGCTCATCGGAAGACGCTCGGCAGCCAGAGGGACAGGGCGGGGATGTATGTCACCAGCATCAGCGTGGCGAAGGCCGCCCCGTAAAAGGGCCAGATCGTGCGCATGGCCTGCCAGATGCTGATGCGGCCCACGGCGCAACCCACGAACAGCACCGCGCCCACCGGCGGCGTGCAAAGGCCGATCCCCAGGTTCAGGATCAGGATCACCCCGAAATGCACCGGATCGACGCCGAAGGCGGTGGCCACGGGCAGAAAGATCGGCGTGGTGATGACGATCAGCGGCGACATGTCCATGAAGGTGCCCAGGATCAGCAGGATCACGTTCATCAGCAGCAGGATCACCAGCGGATTGCTGGACAAGCCTTGCAGGATCTCGACCAGTTGCGTCGGCACCTTGAGATAGGCCAGCAGCCAGCCGAAGCAGGCCGCGCAGCCGATCACCAGCAGCACCATGGCGGTGGTGCGGACGGCGCCCTTTGTCGCCTCGATGAATTCCGACAAAGGCAGGCTGCGATAGACCAGGGCGGTCACCAGCAGCGCATAGACCACCGCGATGTTCGAGGATTCCGACGCCGTGAACCAGCCCGAGCGCACGCCGCCGAAGATGATCGCGATCAGGATCAGGCCGGGCATGGCCGACACGAACAGCGCGCCCACGGCGGCAAGGCCGGGGAAGGGCTCGGTCGGGTAGCCGCGCTTTTTCGCCACCCACCAGGTCGCGACCATCAGGCTGGCGGCCAGCACCAGGCCGGGGATGATGCCCGCGGTGAACAGGTCGGCGATGGACAGCCGGCCCCCGGCGGCGATGGAATAGATGATCATGTTGTGGCTGGGCGGGATCATCAGCGCGATGATGGAACTGACCACGGTAATGTTGACGGCATAGTCCACGTCATAGCCGCGCGCCTTCATCTGCGGCACCATCAGGCCGCCGACCGCGCTGGCGTCCGCCGCGGCCGATCCCGACACGCCCCCGAACATCAGGGACGCCACGATGTTGACCTGCCCGAGGCCGCCGCGCATGTGCCCGATCAGCGATCCGGCAAGCGCCACAAGGCGGCGGGCGATGTCGCCCCTGACCATCAGGTCGCCCGCGAAGATGAAGAACGGAATGGCCATCAGCGCGAAGACGGAAATGCCCGAATTCAGGCGCTGGAACACCACCACCGGCGGCAGGCCCAGATACAGCACGGTGAAGAAGGACGACGCGCCAAGGCAGAAGGCCACGGGCGTTCCGATCAGAAGCAGCGCCACGAAGCTGCCGAACAGGATCCACAATTCCATCTCATCTCTCCTGGTGCAGCATGGCTTCGGCGCGGCCCGGGGCCGCATGGCCGTCAGGGGTGCCGTCGGCCGCATCGTCCATGTCGCCGAAGCGCGCCGTCTTCAGGCCCGCCGCGCGGCGCAGGATGCGTTCCACCGAAAACAGGACCAGCAGCACGCCCCCGCCGATCACCGGCGCGAAGTCCCAGATGCGGGAAATGCCAAGCCCCGGCACCACGCCGCTGGCGGCCTTGGCGGCAAGCTGCCAGCCGTACCAGGCCATGCCAAGGCCGAAGGCCGTCACGACCAGATCGGACAGCGAATGGAACCACGGACGCCAGCTTTCCGGCACCACCATCAGGCCCACGTCGAAGGACAGGTGATAACCCTCCTTCACGCCCACGGCCGCGCCCAGGAAGATGAACCAGCCCATCAGCATGACGCTGGCGGGTTCGGCCCAGAACAGGCTGGTGCCCAGCACATAGCGCCAGACCACCTGGGCAAAGACGAAGGCGGTCATCAGCACCAGCCCGATCCCGGCGATCCACAGGCCCACTGTCGCCACGGCGCCGGTCAGCCCGGCCAGTCTTGTCAAAGCGTCGCGCATCGCGTGCCCCCGTTGGAAAAAGGCCGCCCCATGAAGGGGCGGCCGTGCCGTTCACTTGGTTTCGCGGATGCGCTTGATCAGATCCTGCTCCTCGGGCGTGTCGGCGTATTTTTCATAGACGGGGGCCATCGCCTCGATGAAGGCGGTCTTGTCCACGTCCTTGACGACCTCGGCGCCCGCCGCCACGACCTTTTCCTCGCTGGCCTTTTCCTGTTCGGCCCAGAGCCTGCGCTGCAAGCTGGCCGAGTTTTTGGCGGCCGTGCGCATGATCTCCTGATCCTCGGGCGAGAGCTTGTCCCAGGTGGCCTTGGACACCGCGACCAGTTCCGGGACCATCAGGTGCTGGTCCAGCGTGAAATACTTGGCGACCTCGGCATGGCCGGAACTGTCATAGGACGGGAAGTTGTTTTCCGCCCCGTCGATCACGCCGGTCTGGATGGACGAATAAACCTCGCCATAGGGCATGGGCGTGGCGTTGGCGCCAAGCGCCGCCATCATGTCCACGAACACGTCGTTCTGCATGACGCGGAACTTCATGCCCTTCAGGTCCTCGACCGTCTGGATCGGCTTTTGCGAGTTGTAGAAGTTGCGCGCCCCGCCGTCGTAATAAGCCAGCGCGATCAGGTCGCGTTCCGCGAAATCCTCGGCGATCTCCTCGCCGATGGGGCCGTCCATGACCGCGTGCTGGTGTTCGGGCGAGGTGAACAGATAAGGCAGCGACAGGGTCTGCGTGACCGGCACGATGTCGTTGAACGACCCGAAGGACGCGCGCACCATGTCGATGACGCCGAACTGGGTCTGCTCGATGGTGTCCTTTTCCTCGCCCAGTTGGGACGACGGAAACACCTCGATGCAGATGCGGCCGCCGGTCTTTTCCTTGACCTCGGCGGCCATGGCCTTGACGCCCTCGACGGTGGGATAGCCGTCGGGATGGGTGTCGGACGACCGCAGGGTGGTTTCGCATTCCTGGGCGGCGGCAAGCGATGCCGTGGCCAGCAGCGCGGCCATGGTGGCGGTGACGAACTTCATGGTTTTCCTCCCGTTGGTGAAGCTCAGAGCTTGTAGGCCTTCTTGGCGAGGCCGTAGGTCAGTTGGCGCGCAAGATCGGGCGCTTCGTCCTCGCGGAGGCGTCCGGTGGCGACGAGGGTGGCCAGAAAGGCGCAATCCACGCGGCGCGCGACATCGTGGCGCGCGGGGATCGAGCAAAAGGCGCGGGTGTCGTCGTTGAAGCCCACGGTGTTGTGGAAGCCCGCGGTTTCCGTGGCCATCTGGCGAAAGCGCATCATGCCTTCGGGGCTGTCGTGGAACCACCAGGGCGGCCCGAGCCGCAGGCAGGGATAGGCGCCGGCCAGCGGCGCCAGTTCGCGCGAATAGCTGGTCTCGTCCAGGGTGAACAGGATCACCGTCAGGTCGGGACGCATCCCCACCGCGTTCAGCAGTGGGCGCAGGGCTGCGACGTAATCCGTGCGGCCGGGAATGTCGAAGCCCTTGTCGCGGCCATGGACCGTCATCACAGGGCCGGAATGGTTGCGGCGCGCGCCGGGATGGATCTGCATCACAAGCCCGTCCTCCAGGCTCATCCGCGCCATCTCGGTCAGCATCTGCCCGCGGAAGGCGTCGGCTTCGTCAGGGGTGCAGGCGCCGCGCAGGGCCTTCCCGAACAGCGCCGCCGCATCCGCCTGCGGCAGATCCTCGGTCCGCGCGGTGGCATGGCCGTGGTCGCTGGAGGTCGCGCCGAACTGCTTGAAAAAGGCCCGCCGCGCGCGGTGCGCGTCCAGATAGCCGTTCCAGGTGGCGGTGTCGAAGCCGGTCTGCTGACCCATCAGCGCGACATTCTCGGCAAAGCCCGCCATCTCGGGATCCACCACGCCGTCGGGGCGATAGGCGGTGACGACGCGCCCGTCCCAGCCGGACCCGCGGATTATCCGGTGCCAGCGCAGGTCGTCGGTGGCAGGCTCGGTGGTGGCGATCACCTCGATCCCGAACCGCTTGAACAGCGCGCGGGGGCGGAACTCGGGGCGCGACAGGCAATCGGCGATGTGGTCGTAATACCAGTCGGCCGTTTCCGCCGACAGGCGGCGGTCGATGCCGAAGACATGCTGGAAGCCGTGGTCCAGCCACAGCCGCGAGGGGGTGCCCGCGAACAGGTGGTAATGGCTGGCGAACAGCCGCCAGATGCGGCGCCCGTCCGTTTCGGTCGGGCCGCCGTCCACGCGCGGCACGCCCAGGTCGGTCAGCGCCACCCCCTGCGAAACCAGCATCCGAAAGACATAATGATCGGGCGTCACGAACAGCTGCGCGGGATCGGGGAAAGGCTGATCCTCGGCGAACCAGCGGGGGTCGGTATGGCCGTGCGGGCTGACGATCGGCAGGTCGCAAACCGTTCCGTAAAGGCCGCGCGCCAGATCGCGCAAGGCAGGCTCGACCGGAAACAGGCGATCCTCGTCCAGAAGCGGCATCTGCAAGTCTCCCTCCGGATCGCCTTGCGGGCCTTCTAGTCATCTAATATGCTAGTCTGGCAAATGCGTCAACGTGGTGGGTCCGACATGCCGACAGAAACCGCAGCAGCCCTGCCCTTGCTGGACGAGTTGCGCCCGCGCACCGTCACCGACCAGATCTATGACGCGCTGTATCAACGGGTCATCAACCTGAGCCTTCCTCCCGGCGCAAAGCTGTCCGAGGCCGAGGTCGCGGCCCAGATGGGCGTGTCCCGCCAGCCGGTGCGCGATGCGTTTTACCGGCTGTCACAACTGGGTTTTATCCAGATCCGTCCGCAGCGAGCCACCGTCGTCACCCCCATTTCCGAAGAGGCGATCCGCCAGGCCTTCTTTATCCGCCTCGCGCTGGAGATCGCCTGCATCCGCGAGGCGGCCCGTAAGCTGACCCCCGCCCATCACGACGCGCTGCAAGGCCTGATCGCGCGGCAGCAGGCCGCCATCGCCGCCGACGACCGCGGCGGCTTTCACGCGCTGGACGACCAGTTCCACCACGACATCTGCGCCTATTCGGGCCTGGAATTCGTCTGGACGCTGGTCAAGGACAACAAGGGCCACATGGACCGTGCGCGCTGGCTGTCCTTGTCCTACAACGCCCGCAACGCGATGGAGGAGCACAAGGTGATCCTGTCCGCGCTGCGCGAGCGGGACGAGAACAAGGCCGTGGCGGCCATCGGGCTGCACCTGTCGCGCATCAACGACACGCTGGACCGCCTGCGCGCCGAGCAGCCCGAGATGCTGGGGCACTAGCCCGCCAGCCAAAGACCGACATGCCATTCGGGGAGGAATGAATGCGACACACCTGGCGGTGGTTCGGCCCGCGCGACCGGGTCTCGACCGACGACATGCTGCAAGCGGGGGTGCAGGGCGTGGTGACCGCCCTGCACCACCTGCCCACCGGCGCGGTCTGGACGCCCGAGGAGATCGCCCGGCGCCAGCGCGAGCTGGCTGTGATGACCGACGGCACGCATTCCGGCCTGGAATGGGAGGTGGTCGAGAGCCTGCCCGTCAGCGAGGCGGTCAAGACCCAGACCGGCGACTGGCGCGATCACGTGGCGAACTGGATCCGGTCCATGCGGAACCTGCACGCGGCGGGGATCCGGGTGATCTGCTACAACTTCATGCCGGTGCTGGACTGGACGCGGACCGACCTGGCCTGGCGGCGTCCCACCGGCGCGCGCTGCATGCGGTTCGACTATACCGACTTCGCCGCCTTCGACATCCATATCCTGCAACGCCCGGGCGCGGCCGGGGACTTTCCCGAAGCGGTCCGCGACGAGGCCGCCCGCCGCTTCGCCGCCATGGACGACGCGACGCGCCAGGCCTTGGCCGGGAACGTGGTTTTCGGCCTGCCGGGGGCCGCGGAACATTTCACCCTGTCCGACGTGCGGGCGCTGCTGGACAGCTATGCCCCGGTGACCGACACGGTGCTGCGGCGGCATTTCCACGACTTCCTGGAACAGGTGGCCCCCGTCGCGCAGGATCTGGGGATGCGGTTGTGCTGCCATCCCGACGACCCGCCCTTCCCGCTGCTGGGCCTGCCCCGCATCATGTCCACCGAGGCCGACTTTGCCGAGCGCATGGCCGCCGTGGACCTGCCCGCGAACGGGATCACGCTCTGTTCGGGATCCCTGGGGGCGCGGCCCGACAACGACCTGCCCGGCATGATGGACCGGCTGGGCGGCCGGGTGCATTTCCTGCATCTGCGCAATGTCCGGCGCGACACCGGCGCCATCGCCGGATCCTTTTTCGAGGACGAGCATCTGGCGGGCCAGACCGACATGGTGGCCCTGATCGCCGCCATCCTGCGCGAGGAGAACCGCCGCCGCGCCGCCGGACGCGAGGACTGGACCATCCCCATGCGCCCCGACCACGGCCAAGACATCCTGGACGACATCGGACGCGGCGGCCAGCCCGGCTATCCGGCGATCGGCCGTCTGAAGGGGCTGGCCGAACTGCGCGGGGTCGAGACCGCGCTGTCCCATCCCGCCGCGCGGGGCGCCCGGCCATGACCGCGCCCCTGATCCTGTCCATCGGCGAGGCGATGGTGGAACTGTCGCAGGCCGGGGGCGAGTTGTGGTCGCTGGGCATCGCGGGCGACACGCTGAACACCGCCTGGTATCTGCGCCGCTGCCTGGGCCCCGACTGGCGCGTGGGCTATTTCAGCCGCGTGGGCACGGGCGAGTTCTCGCAAAAGATGCTGCGCTTCCTGGCCGCCGAGGGGATCGAGGCCGACCACGTGTCCCCCGATCCGCAGCGCGAGATCGGGCTTTACGCGATCTCGCTGAAGGATGGCGAGCGCAGCTTTTCCTATTGGCGCGGCCAGTCCGCCGCGCGCGGGCTGGCCGACGATCCGCAGCGCCTTGCCCGGGCGCTGAATGACTGCCGGATTGCCTATTTTTCCGGGATCACGCTGGCGATCCTGCCTCCTGAGGGCCGCGCGGCCCTGCTGGATGCGGCGGCGGATGCGCGGTCCGCAGGCTGCCGGATCGTCTTCGACCCGAACCTCCGCCCCCGGCTGTGGGACAACGCCGGGGACATGCGCCGCTGGATCGAGCGTGCGGCGGGCGCCGCCGATCTGGTCCTGCCCAGCTTCGACGACGAGGCGGCCCATTTCGGGGACGCGGACCCCCGGGCCACGGCCGCGCGCTATCTGCGGCTCGGGGCGGGCCGGGTGGTAGTGAAGAACGGCGGCGGGCCGGTGCATCACGCGGGGCCGGAAGGCGCCGGAACGGTCGCCGACCTGGATCGCGTCGCCCCCGTGGACAGCACCGCCGCGGGCGACAGCTTCAACGCGGGCTTTCTTGCCGCGGCCTTGCAGGGGGCCGACCCCGCAACCGCGATCCGCGCGGCCCACGGGCTGAGCCTCAAGGTCGTTTCCCATCCCGGCGCCCTGGTCCGGCAGGCCTTTCCGGGAAACGGCGCGGGGCAGGATCCCTCAGGCGCGGTTCGTCGGGCCTGAAAGGCCGCAAGGCCGGTCACGGTGCCCGTTGCGTGATCGGACCGCCCGCCATGGGCGGCGCAGGCGGCGAACCCGATCCTGCCGTTGTCCGGCGGCGGCGAAGGTCGGCGCCCCGTCGGGGAACCCTGTCCGTCCGGCGAAACACCTGACCCGGCGCAAGCGCGTTCCCGTCGCGCGGTGGCGGCAGCGATGGGCGCCGCAGGCATGTTCCGGCACGGCAACCGCTTTTCAGCAAGGATCGGCCGCCCGCGCCCTGGCGGTTCCCAGCAGGCTTTTCAGTTCGGGGCGGCACGACCCGCAACTGGTGCCCGCGCCCAGGGCCTTGCCGATGGCCTCGACGGTGGTCAGGCCCTGGGCGGCGACCGCGCGCCGGATGGCGTCCGCACCCACCCCCAAGCAGGCGCAGACCGTGGCGCCCTCGTCGGGCTGGTCAGCGCCCGGCCGCCCGGCCAGGATGTCGCCCCGGCATTCCCGTCCCAGGGCCGCGGCGACATGGCTGCGCGACAGGGCCGCCGGTTCGCGCGCCACGAACAGGGCGGCCGACAGCCGCCCGTCCTCGACGAACGCCATTCGCAGGATGCCTTTGCGCGGATCGCGGAAAATCAGCGGATCGCCCCCGACGCCCAGCATGGCCCGGGCGGCGGCGGTCCAGTCCTGCGGCTCGGTCCGCCCCGCAAGCTCTGCCTGGTGCCCGCCGGGCAGGGTGGCGCGCGCCCAGTAATCGCAGGCGGGCCGGATGGTCCTGGCCGAAACCGCATAGCCGTACCAGGCCGCCGCGAAGGGCCGGATGGCGACGGGGGCCGATTTCGACGCGGGCTGGCCCGACACGGGATCGACCAGCCCGCCCACCAGCGCGTCGATGCGGCTCGAGGGCGCCGTTTCGCCGGTCCAGTGGATCGGGGCGAAAGGGTGGCCGGGCGCGGCCCGGTCCGTCACCAGCACCCGCAGGATGGCGCGGCCATGGGGGCTTGTCACCCGGGCCAGCGCGGCCGGGGCCAAACCGAGGCGCGCGGCATCCTGCGGGTGCAGTTCCAGGAACGGCTCGGCCAGGTGGCGCGACAGGCGCGGCGACAGGCCCGTGCGTGTCATGGTGTGCCAATGGTCGCGGACCCGCCCGGTGTTCAACCGGAACGGATGGGCCTTTCCCAGCGGCTGCGGCGGGCGCGGCGTGACCGCCACCATCCGCGCCCGGCCCGACGGCGTGTGGAAGCGCCCGTCGCCGAAGAAGCGCCCGCCCCTGCGGGTGGCCGACCGCGGCCACAGGAACGGCTCCAGCGCGTCGTATTCCGCCGCCGTGATCCCGGCATGAACCGAAATGTCGAAGTCGCCGCCAAGCGCCCCCGCGACGCCCGACAGCGCGGCATGTTCGGCAAAGACCTGGGCCGGTCCGGTCCAGGCGAAGGCCTTGCCCCAACCCATGCGCCCGGCGACATCGGCGATGATGCGCCAGTCGTCGCGGGCCTGGCCCGCGGGGGCCAGGCTGCGCCGCTGGCGGCTGATGCGGCGTTCGGAGTTGGTGACGGTGCCGTTCTTCTCGCCCCAGCCGGTCGCGGGCAGAAGCACGTGCGCCAGACGCGCGGTGTCGGTGCGGGCCATGATGTCCGACACCACCACGAAGTCGCAGCCCGCGATGGCGCGGGCCACCCGGTCGGCCTCGGGCATGGTGGCGGCGGGATTGGTGCAGATGATCCACAGCGCCTTGATGCGCCCGTCCTCCACCGCGCGGAACATGTCCACGGCCTTGAGCCCCGGCGCGGAAGCCATTCGGGGCGCGTTCCAGAAGCCCCTCACGGCATCGCGATGCGCCGGGTTCTGGATGTCCAGGTGGCAGGCCAGGGCGTTGGCAAGGCCGCCCACCTCGCGCCCGCCCATGGCGTTGGGCTGGCCGGTCACACTGAACGGCCCCATGCCGGGGCGGCCGATGCGGCCCGTCGCCAGGTGGCAGTTCAGGATCGCGTTCACCTTGTCGGTGCCGCTGTCGGACTGGTTGATGCCCTGCGAATAAACGGTGACGACGCGGGTGCTGCCGCACCACAGATCCAGGAACTGCCGGATCGCGCCGCGGGGCAGCCCGGTGGCGGCGGGCTGCGTGGCGCGGGCGGCGGCCAGCGCCTCGGCCAGGTTCTCGGGGTTTTCCGTGACCAGCCCGCGCCGGTGGATCTCGGCCAGCAGCAGGTTGAACAGGGCCGCGTCCGATCCCGCCGCCAGGGGCAGGTGCAGGTCGGCGATGTCGCAGGTGGCGGTGCGGCGCGGGTCGATCACGACGACCTTCGTGCCCCGCGTCTCGCGCGCGGCGGCCAGGCGCTGATAAAGGACTGGATGGCACCAGGCGAGGTTCGAGCCGACCAGCACCACGCAATCGGCCGCCTCCAGGTCCTCGTAAAGGCCGGGCACGGTGTCGGACCCGAAGGCCCGGCAATGGCCCGCCACGGAAGACGCCATGCACAGCCGCGAATTGGTGTCGATGTTGGCGCTGCCGATGAAGCCCTTCATCAGCTTGTTGGCGGCATAGTAATCCTCGGTCAGCAACTGGCCCGAAACATACATCGCCACCGCGCCGGGCCCGTGTTCCGCAACCGTGTCGGAAAACCGCCGCGCCACCAGATCGAGCGCCTGGTCCCAGCCGGCCTCTTGCCCGCCGATCCGGGGGGCCAGCAGGCGGCCCTTCAGGCCCAGGGTCTCGCCCAGGGCCGAGCCCTTGACGCAAAGGCGCCCGCCATTCGCCGGATGGGCGGGATCGCCCGCGACGGCAAGCCCCCCTGCCCCGTCCGGCGTGGCAAGGATCCCGCAGCCGACCCCGCAATAAGGGCAGGTGGTGCGGATGGCGGGGCGCGGGGTCTGGATGGTCATGGCGGGCTGTCCCCCCTTCAGGCGGCTTGCGCGGCGATGCGGGTCTGGCGGACCGCGGCGTGCATCCAGATCATGCAGCCCCCCGCCAGCAGGAACAGCACGCCAAAGCAGCCGGACCAGCTGCCGGTCTCGTCCTTCAGCCAGCCGAACAGCAGCGGCAGCACGAAGCCGCCAAGCCCGCCGATCATGCCGACAAGCCCGCCCACCGCGCCCACGTTCTGCGGATAATAGGTGGGGATATGCTTGTAGACGGCGGCCTTGCCCAGGCTCATGACGAAACCCAGCACGAAGATCACCGCCAGGAAACCCGCCACCGGCAGGCCCGGCAGCAGCGCCAGGATGGCGGTCGCCGCCAGCGAGACCGCGAAGGCCGCATACAGCACCGCCCGCGCCCCGACCCAGTCCGACAGCACCCCCCCATAGGCGCGAAACACCGATGCCGGTATCGAATAGGCCGCGCCGACCAGGCCCGCGGTCTTCACGTCGAAGCCGTAAACGCCGATCAGGTAATGGGGCAGCCACAGCGCCAGGGCGACAAAGGCCCCGAAGCTGAAGACGTAATAGGCCGAGAAGCGCCAAACGCGTCCGTTCCTCAGCGGCGCGAACTCGGCCCGCAGGCTGCGCAGGGGCGCGCGGGCGCCGCGGCGGGCGGCGGTCACGGGATCGTCCTTGGACAGCAGCCAGAAGATCACGGCGGTCAGCGCCAGCACGCCCGCCCAGATCTGCGCGGTGGCCTGCCAGCCAAGCGCAACCATCACAAAGGGCGCCGCGAACTTGGTCACGGCCGCGCCGACGTTGCCCACGCCGAAGATGCCGAGCGCGGTGCCTTGCCGCGCCCCGTCGAAGAAGCGCGACACATAGGCCACGCCAACTGCGAAGCTGCCGCCCGCGATGCCCACGCCCAGGGCCGCCAGCAGCATCTGCGGCCAGGTCGTGGCCCAGGACAGCATAAAGGTCGCGGCGGCGGCGGCCAGCATGGTCAGCGTATAGACGGCCCGCCCGCCCAGCCGGTCGGTGGCGACGCCCAGCAGGATGCGCACCAGCGATCCGGTCAGGATCGGCAGGCCGACCAGCAGGCCGAACTGCGTCTCGGACAGGGCCAGCTGCTGCTTGATCTGGATGCCGATGATGGAAAAGATCGTCCAGACCGCGAAGCAGACGGTAAAGGCTGCCGTGGACAAGGCCAGGGCGCGGCTGGATTGGGGATGGGGCGACATGGATGCTCCGATGACAAGACGGGAAAGGGTCTGTGGCTGTCGGAAGGCGCGCGCCATCGGTGCCCCAAGGGGCGGCCTGCGGCCGTAGCACTTCCGGGAAATGCCGCATCGTTGCGAACGGGCCCGCGGCGCGCCATTGCACCGGGCCTTGACCACCCTTGCCCGATCCCAACGCTTCTCCAAGCCTCCGGGGGCCGTTGTCGCGCCTTTCGGCCCAGTTTTCCCCGCCACCGCGAAAAGAATGCGCTTCCTGCCCGTGCTTTGGTCAGTTTGTGGACAACGGCCACAAGACGGACGGCAGGAAAGGCGGTTCCGGGACGGAATCGCCCTTGCCGCGGCAAGGCGATCCGCCGGTGCCGCCAATAGCCACCCGCACCACGGCGGATGTGAAAGGGCCAGGCAAGCTCTGCCGGTGCGGCTTGCGGATTCGGCAGGGCTGATGGTGCCCTGACCGGCGGAAATCCCCGAAAAAGCGCGCCGCCGCGCCCCAAGGGATAGCGCCTGCATAACTGCCGACAAAAAACTTATTGACGTGTCGTCATCATGTCGGCAAAGTTTGGGCGTGAAGAACATGAACGCTTCGGGAGGCATGGCGGGACTGTCCGGCCGCCGCGCCGCCACTTGGCGCCAACAGGAGGAAAGCGAATGATGACGACGTTCACGAAAGCCCTGGGCATTGCAGCCGTCGCGGCAGCGGCCCTGTCTGCAAGCGCCCAGGCCCAGGAAAACCAGGGTTATTGGCAACAGGTCCAGTCCTCGGGCAAGCTGCGCTGCGGGGCCGCGGTTGCGCCGCCTTATGTGATGCGCGACCCGGCAACGGGCGAGTACAGCGGCTTTTTCGCCGATCTGTGCCGCGAGTTTGCAGGCGTGCTGGAGGTCGAGCCGGAGTTCGTCGACACCACCTGGGACAACATCGTCGCGGGGCTTCAGGCGGGCAAGTGGGACATGTCGCTGGCCCTGAACCGCACGCCGGTCCGCGCCATGGCGGTGCAGTTCTCGGTTCCGGCGATGGAATACCAGATCTCGCTTGTCTACAACAAGGAGAACCCCAAGATCCCGGCGGGCGCCGTCTCGGTCGCCGATGTCGATGTGGCGGGCGTCACCCTGGCGGTGATGTCGGGCACGGCGCAGGACAAGGCGATCTCGGCCGCGGTCAAGAACGCGACGATCCTGCGGCTGCCCACGGCGGACGAAACCCGCCTGGCGCTGCAATCGCGTCGCGCCGACATGGTGGTCGATGCCTCGGACACCAATCTGCTGTTCACGCAGGCGAACCCCGATTGGACTGCGACGCTGAATCCCGAACCGGCGCTGGCCAAGCAGGGCGTGGCCTTTGGCCTGCCGCTGGGCCTGGCTGCGTCCGACGTGGCGGTCGTGGACATCTTTCTGGAGGAAAAGGTCGCCACCGGCGCGGTGGACGCGCTGATCGCCAAGGCCGCCGACGAGGTGCTGGCCGCGGCGGGCCAGTGATCCCCAGCCACATGGGGGCCGCCCCGGCGGCCCCGTTTTCCGATCAACGGAGGTGAAGGATGTCTTCGTCTGCGAACGGCGCGGCCCTGGTCGAGATCAAGGATCTGCACAAGGGCTATGGTCCGAACGTCCAGGTCCTGAAAGGCCTGAACATCCAGATGATGCCGGGCGACCGGGTGGTGGTGATCGGCCCGTCGGGCGGGGGCAAGTCGACGCTTCTGCGCGTGGTCATGGGGCTTGAGCAGATCCAGGGCGGCGAGGTCCGCTTTGCCGGCAAGCCCTATATCACCGCCAAGGGCAAGAAGACCGTCATCGACAGCGAGGTGCGCAAGCAGATCGGCATGGTGTTCCAGCACTATACCCTGTTCCCGCACCTGTCGATCATGGAGAACCTGGTTCTCGCGCCCCGCAAGGTGCATGGCGAAAGCCGCGCCTCGGCCCGCGACCGGGGCGCGAAGATCCTCGACCGCTTCGGCCTGGCAGCCAAGGCCGACGCCTATCCCAGTCAGCTCTCGGGCGGGCAAAAGCAGCGCGTGGCCATCGCCCGCGCGCTGATGCTGGACCCCAAGCTGATGCTCTTCGACGAGGTGACATCGGCGCTCGACCCGGAACTGGTGGCCGAGGTGGAACAGGTGATCCTGCAACTGGCAGGTCAGGGCATGCCGATGATGATGGTCACGCACGACATGTGGTTCGCCAGGAACGTCGCATCCCGGGTGATCTTCTGCGCCGGCGGCGTGGTGGTCGAGGACGGCCCGCCCGAGCAGGTGCTGGGCAACCCGCGCGAGGAACGCACCCGCGAGTTCATCAACCGCGTCTTCCACATCAAGGCGTAGGGCGATGGAGTATCAACTCGACATCGGGGCCGTCACCCGCAACCTGGGGCCGCTGATCGACGGGCTGTGGGTCACGCTGCAACTGACGCTGGCGGCCAACGTCATCGGCATCGTCGCGGGCTTTGCCCTGGCGCTGCTGACCACCAGCCCCGTTGCCCTGCTGCGGTGGCCCGCGATGCTCTTCGTGGAGTTCTTCCGCTGCACCCCGGCCATCGTGCAGATCGTCTGGTTCTTCTACTGCGTGCCGATGATCTTCAACGTCTTCTGGGGGCCGGTCTTCATGGGCATCGTGGCCCTGGGCCTGAACCTGACCGCCTTCAACGCCGAGGCTTACCGCGCATCCATCCAGGCGGTTCCGCGCGAACACCTGGATGCGGGGATTGCCCTGGGCCTGTCGCCCGCGCAGCGGATCCTGAACATCGTGCTGCCGCAGGCGGTCAGGAACTCGATCCCGGTCCTGGTCACGAACGGCATCGGCATCTTCCAGCAATCGGCGCTGGTGGCGATCGTCGGCGTGGCCGACCTGATGTACCAGGGCAAGACGCTGGCCACCGCCACCTATCGCCCGATCGAGACCTTCACGGTCGTGGCGCTGATCTATCTCGCCATCTCCTATCCGGTGGGCCAGTTCGTGAACTGGCTGGAACGCCGGCAAAGCTATACGTGACGGGGGCCGGATCATGGAAATGACACTGGACTTCTCGATCCTGGGACGCTTCATCGACGCGCTGGCACTCGGGCTGTGGACCACCATCAAGCTGACGCTGCTCTGCATCGTCCTGGGCACCACGCTGGGCTTCGTGATCGGCCTGCTGCGCAGCGGCACCAACAAGGTCGTTCGCGCCGCCCTTGGCTTCTACGTGGAGCTGTTCCGCGGCACGCCGGTGCTGATCCAGCTGTTCTGGATCTTCTTCTGCCTGCCCTTGATCCTGGGGGTTGAGCTGTCGAACTTCGTCTCGGCCACCATCGCGCTCACCCTCTACATGGGCGCGATCACCTCCGAGACCTTCCGCGCCTCCTTGCGCTCCGTGGGCCGGGAACAGCTGGACGCCTGCGTGGCACTGGGCTTGCCGCGCCGGGCGCAGATCGTGAACGTTATCATGCCGCAAGCGGTGCTGCGCGCCGCCCCGACGCTGCTCTCGAACGCCATCTCGCTCTTCAAGGAAAGCGCGCTGGTCTCGGCCGTGGGCATGGCCGACCTGATGTTCATCGGCCAGAACATCTCGAACAACACCGCACGGCCCGTCGAGGTGCTGACCGCCGTCGCCGCCATCTACTTCGTCATCGCCTTCCCGCTGACGCGGGTGGTCACCCTCCTCGAGCAGAAACTGCTCCGCAAATTCTCCGCCTGATGAAAGGAACTCTCATGAAACTCTCCGGCGTCATGCCCGCTCTGGTCACCCCCTTCGATGCAGATGGCACCATCGACTTCAAGGCGTTCGAGACCCACCTGACCAATCTGCGCGAAGCCGGCGTCACCGGTTGGGTGCCCTGCGGATCGTCCGGTGAATACAACTTCATGACGGACGAGGAACGCGACGGGGTGCTGCAATTCGTGCGCGACTTCGCCAAGCCCGGCGAGATCCTGATCGCGGGCACCAATGCACCGTCCACCGCGGGCGTGATCGCCAACACCCTGCGCGCCAAGGCCATGGGCTATGACGCCGTGCTGCTGGCGACGCCCTTCTACACCAAGCCCACGCAGGCCGAACTGACCCAGCACTTCAAGACCGTGCTGGAAGCCACCGACATGCCCATCGTCCTTTACAGCTATCCCGACAAGGACGGCGTCGAGCTGGGGTGGGAGGTTCTGGACGCCCTGGCCGACGATCCGCGCGTCATCGGCATCAAGGAAAGCTCGGGCTCGCTGCAACGCGCCATTGGCATCGCCACGCGCTATGCGGGCCGCATCCAGCTGGTCTCGGGGTCTGACGACATCGCGCTGGACTTCATGCTGTGGGGGGCGGAAAGCTGGATCTGCGGGCCGGCCAACTGCATGGCCAAGGCTGTCTGCGACCTGGACCGCACCTTCAAGGCGGGCGACCTGAAAAAGGCCAAGGACCAGATGGCGACGCTCTATACGGCCATGAACATCCTGGAGTCGGGCAAGTTCGTGCAGAAGCTGAAATACGGCTGCGAGATCCAGGGCACGCCCGTCGGTGAATGCCGCGCGCCGCTGGGCCCGCTGACCGACAAGGAAAAGGCCGACTTCCGCAAGGCCATGGAACCGATCCTGGCCTGGTAAGACCCTTCGGCGGAGAAAAAAAGCATGACCACCCTTGTCGTCGGCGCGGGCATCATCGGAACCAGCCTGGCCTATGCCCTGCAAAAGCGCGGGCGTTTGGTCGTGCTGCTGGACAAGGGCGAGGTCGGGCGCGGCGCGTCCTTCGGCAACATGGCATCCATTGCCGTGACCGAGTTCATGCCCGCGTCCCGCCCCTCGGTCTGGCGGCAGATCCCCGGCTGGATGCTGGACCCCGAAGGCCCGGTCCGTGTGCGCCCGTCCTACATGCCCAAACTGATCCCGTGGTTCGCGCGCTTTGTCGCCGCATCCCGCCCTGGCAAGCTGCGCGAACTCGAGGCGCAGGGGGCCGCGCTCTGCAAGCGGGTCTATGACGACCTGCTGCCGCTTCTGCGTGAAACGGGGCTTGAAGGCGAGTTGACCGCCGAAGGCTGCCTGTCGCTTTACACCGACGAGGCCGAGTTCCGCGCCGACCGCGAGCATATCGAGATCCTCGAACGCTTCGGTTTTCCCCACCAGCGCCTGACCGGAGCCGAGGCGCGCGAGCTAGAGCCTGAACTCTCGGACAGCATTGGCATGGCCGTGCTGCTTCCGCAGAACCGCAGCCTGCGCGATCCACACCGGCTGGTAATGAAGCTGGCCGAGGCGTTTCAGGCCATGGGCGGCCGGATCGAGCGCGGCGAGGTCGCGGGCTTCGACCGCGACGGCCGCATTGCCGGTGTCCGCCTGACCGACGGGCGCAGCCTTGCCGCCGACGAGGTGGTGCTGTGCGCGGGCGCCCATACGGGCCGCCTGTCGAAGATGCTGGGCGAGCCGATGCCCCTGGAGACCGAGCGCGGCTATCACACCCAGATCATGTCCCCCGGCCTTTCCATGCGCCATTCGATCATCTGGCCCGCCCGCGCCTTCATGGTTACGCCCACGGCGGGCGGCATCCGCGTCGGCGGCACGGTCGAGATGGCGGGCCTGGACGCGGCCCCCGACTACCGCCGCGCCAGGATCACCGTGAAGCGCGCCCAGGCGGCGCTGCCCAACCTGCGGCGCGAAAACGCGACCGAATGGATGGGCCACCGGCCCGCCTTCCCCGACACGGTGCCGGTGATGTCGGCATCCGCCAAGGTGCCGGGGGTCTTTTACGCCACCGGCCATGGCCACCTGGGCGTGACCTATGCCGCGACCAATGCGCGGCTGATGGCCGACCTGATCACCGGGGCGGCCCCGCCCATCGACATGCGCCCTTATCGCGTGGACCGTTTCTGAAGGAGGCTACGATGACCGACAAGGTTTGCCTGATCACCGGCGGCGGGCGCGGCATGGGCGCCGCCGTGGCGCGCGAAATGGCCCGGCGCGGCTATAGGCTGGCGCTGATGTCGCCGTCCGAAAGCTGCGAAAAGCTGGCCGACGAACTGGGCGGCGTGGCCCGCAGGGGCGTGGCGCAAAGCGCGGATGACCTGCAAGGCATTGTCGATCTGGCGATGCGGACCTGGGGCCGGATCGACGCGGTGCTGAACCACACCGGCCATCCGCCCAAGGGCGATCTGCTGGCGATCGCGGACACCGATTGGGATTTGGCGCACGAGATGATCCTGAAATCCGTGATCCGCATGGCCCGCCTGGTCACGCCCGTCATGGAGGCACAGGGTGGCGGCGCCATCGTCAACATCACCACCTACGCCGCCTTCGAGCCCACGGCAATGTTTCCGGCCTCCTGCGTGTATCGCGTGGGCGTGTCGTCCTTTACCAAGCTTTACGCCGACCGCTACGGTGCGGCGAACATCCGCATGAACTGCCTGTTGCCGGGCTTCACAGACAGTCTGGACGTGGAAAGGTTCGGGGATCAGGCGGCCTTGAAGCGCATCGGCCGGGTCGACGAACAGGCCAAGGCGGCCGCGTTCCTTCTGACCGACGATTCCAGCTATATCACCGGCCAGAGCCTGCGGGTCGACGGCGGCATCACCCGATCCATCTGAGAGGCACCATGAAGAACCAGCTTTTCATCGACGGCACCTATTGCGACGCGGCCTCGGGCGAGGTGTTCGACGTGATCGACCCATCCGACCGCCAGGTCTTTGCCCAGGTCGCGCGCGGCGGAGCCGACGACATCGACCGCGCCGTCGGGGCCGCGCGCCGCGCCTTCGACACCGGCCCCTGGCCGCGCATGTCGGGGTCAGAGCGCGGCGCCGTGCTGCGCCGCATGGGCGACACCATCGCCGCCCGCCGTGATGACCTCGCGCGGCTGGAGGTGCAGGACAACGGCAAACCCCTGCCCGAGGCCAACTGGGACATCGACGACACGGCGGGCGTGTTCCATTTCTATGCCGATCTGGCCGCCCGGCTGGACAACTCCGCCGAACAGGACATCCCGCTGGCGATGGAGGGCTTCACCTCCAAGGCCGTCAAGGAACCCGTTGGGGTGGCGGGCGCGATCATCCCCTGGAACTTTCCGATGCTGATGGCCTCCTGGAAGGTGGCCCCGGCGCTGGCTGCGGGCTGCACGGTGGTGCTGAAGCCCTCGGAACTGACGCCGCTGACCGCGCTGGAACTGGGAGAGATCGCGAACGAGGCCGGGCTGCCCCCCGGCGCGCTGAACATCGTCCCCGGCTTCGGCCCCGAGGCGGGCCAGCCCCTGACCGAACATCCGGGCGTGGACAAGCTGGCCTTCACCGGATCGGTGCCCACGGGATCGCAGATCATGGCGACGGCCGCCCGCGACATCAAGACCGTCAGCCTGGAACTGGGCGGCAAGTCGCCCCTTGTGGTCTTTGCAGACACCCCCATCGACGAGGCGGTCGAATGGATCATGTTCGGCATCTTCTGGAACCAGGGCGAGGTCTGTTCGGCCACCTCGCGCGTCCTGATCGAGGAGCCGATCTACGAGCCGCTGCTGGCCCGGCTGGCCGAGGAGGCGCGCAAGATCCGCATCGGCCACGGGCTTGACGACGGCGTGCTTCTAGGGCCGCTGGTCAGTCCGTCGCAGCACGAAAAGGTGCTGGCCGCCATCGAGCGAGGCAAGACCGAGGGCCGCCTTGTCAGCGGCGGCGGCGTGCCCGAAGGGCTGGAACACGGCTGCTATGTCCAGCCCACGATCTTCGCCGACATGGCCGAAGACGCCTGGATCTGGCGCGAGGAAATCTTCGGCCCCGTGGTCTGCGTGAAGCCCTTCACGACCGAGGACGAGGCGATCCGCATGGCCAACGATTCCCGTTTCGGCCTGGCGGCCGCGGTGATGTCGGCGGATCTCGACCGCGCCGAACGCGTGGCCCGCGCCTTCCGCGCGGGCATCGTCTGGATCAACTGTTCCCAGCCGACCTTCACCGAGGCCCCCTGGGGTGGCACCAAGCAGTCTGGCATCGGCCGGGAACTGGGCGAATGGGGCCTGAACAACTATCTGGAAATCAAGCAGATCACGGCCTACGACCGTTCAAGGCCCTGGGGATGGTATCTGAAATGACCTTTGATCGTTCGCTCGACATCCTGCTGGTTCATTGCGGGGGCGAAAGCGGCAATGTCCTGGTCGGCGGCGCGCCTGACATCCCGGGCGCCACGATCCTGGACAAGATGAACCATCTCAACGACGTGGACCCCGGCCTGCGGCTGTTCGTGACCCGCGAGCCGCGCGCCCAGGCCGTCCACACCACCAACCTGCTGCTGGAGCCCACCCGCCCCGACGCGGACGCGGCCTTTATCGTGCTGCAACCGGATATGGCGCACCCGATGTCGGGCTCGAACTGCATCTGCGTGGTCACGGCACTTCTGGAAACGGGCCGGGTGCCGATGGTGGAGCCGGAAACGCTGGTGCGGCTGGACACGGCTGCCGGGCTGATCACCGCCCGCGCGCAATGCCGGGATGGCCGCTGCCAGTCGGTCAGCCTCGACAACGTTCCGGCATTTGTCTGGCAGCTGGACCAGCCCATCGACACGCCCACGTGGGGTCGGATCACCGGCGACATCGCCTTTGGCGGCGTCTTCTACGCCCAGATCGACGTGGACCAGATCGGCCTGAGGATCGTCCCGGAAAACGCCCGCGCCCTGGCCGAGGCAGGGACCGCCATCAAGGCGCTGCTGCGCGATCAGGTCCAGGTTTGCCACCCCGAGATCCCCAGCCTGAACGACATCGCCTATGTGATGTTCCGCGACTATCAGCCTGACGGCTCGGTCATCACCTGCACCACGCTGAAGCCGGGCCGGGTGGACCGCTCGCCCTGCGGCACCGGTTCCTCGGCGAACCTGGCGATCCTGCATGCGCGGGGGCAGGTCGCAACCGGCGACAAGCGGATTTCGCGCAGCATCATCGGCGGCACCTTCATTGCCGAGATGCTGGGCGAAACCACCGTGGGCGGCCGCCCCGCCGTGCTGCCGCGCATCACCGGCCAAGGCTATGTCTTCGGGCGCCAGCAGTTGCGGCTGGACGATGCCGATCCCTTCGCGCAGGGCTTCGCGCTGTCGGACACCTGGGGTCCTCAGGTGGGGGAACTGTGATGCTTGCGGGTCAGACGATCCTCGTCACCGGCGCGACCGGGGCCATCGGCCGGGCGATCGGCAAGTCGCTGGCGGCCGAAGGCGCCCGGGTGGCCATCCACTACGGCCGCAACCGTGACGCCGCCGAGGCACTGCTGGCTGAGATCGGCGGCAGCGGCTGGTGCATCGCTGCCGATCTGTCCGATCCAGCGGGTCCACAGGCTTTGTGGGACGCCGCCGTGGCGCAGGCGGGCCGCCTGACCGGGCTGGTCAACAACGCCGGCATCCGGTCCGAAGTCGCGGTGGACGCGCCCATGGACGACTGGCAGCGGGTCTGGAACCGCGAGATGCGGGTGAACTTTCTGTCGGCCGTGGACCTGACCAAGCTGGCGATCGGGCATTTCCGGCAGCATGGCGGAGGCCGCATCGTCAACATGGCCAGCCGCGCCGGACAGCGGGGTTACGCGTCAAGCGCCATGGCCTATGGCGCGTCCAAGGCCGCCCTGATCAACCTGACGAAATCGGTGGCGCAAAGCCACGGGCATGAAGGCATCACCGCCGTGGCCCTGGCCCCTGGCTGGGTCCGCACCGAGATGGCCGATGCCTATGTCGCCCGGCATGGCGAGGCCGCGGTGCTGTCGGGCATTCCCATCGCCCGCATGGCCGCGCCCGCCGAGATCGGCGAAATCACCGCATTCGCCTTCCGTCCCTCGCAGGCCTCGCTGAACGGCGCGGTTCTTGACGTGAACGGCGGCAGCTATCTGAGGTAGACCATGCGTTTCCAGGACAAGACCGTGATCGTGACCGGCGCGGCAGGCGGCATCGGCCGGGCCATCGCCGCCCGCTTCGCCTTCGAAGGCGCCCGCGTCGTGATCACCGATGTCAACGCGGACGGCGCACAGGCCGCATCCGCCGCGATCCCCGGCAGCCGCGCCTTCGCCAGCGACATCGGGACGGCCGAGGGCTGCCGCGCCATTATCGACACCGTGATGGCTGTCGAAGGCCGCATCGACGTGCTGTGCAACAATGCGGGCATCAACCGGCGCGGCAACCTCTTGTCGCTGACGCCCGAGGACTGGCGCCTGTCCTTTGCCGTCAACGTGGACGCGATGTTCCACCTGTGCCAGGCGGCGCTGCCGCACATGATCGCGGCGGGCGGCGGGGCCATCGTCAACACCGCCTCTCAGTGGGGCCTTTATCCCGCGCCGGACCACATCGCCTACAACGTCACCAAGGCTGCGGTGGCAAGCTTTACCCAGAACCTCGCGCGCGACTACGCGCCGCAAAAGATCCGCGTGAACGCCGTCTGCCCCGGCGAGATCCACACGCCGATGCTGGAGGCCGGGGTCACGCGGTCCGGGCGCACCATCGCGGACCTGGACCGGCTGGTCCCCTTCGGGCGCGTCGGGCGCCCCGAGGAAGTCGCCGCCCTTGTGGCCTTTCTTGCATCCGACGAGGCCGCCTTCATGTGCGGGTCCCTGGTCGAAATCACCGGCGCGCAGGCCGTGGCTTAGGAGAAATCATCATGAACGTTCAACACAACGACCTTTCGCACGTTGTCGCCGCCGACCGGGCGCATGTCTGGCATCATCTGAGCCAGCACAAGCAATACGAGAC